>CAYUPT010000490.1:0-3607 GCA_964446725.1 uncultured Bradymonadales bacterium
ATGGCTTCCAGACTGGGTACCATCATCCGCACCGCCCGCACCGAGCGCGATATCGGTGTCCGCGAATTGGCGCGGCGCATCGACCGCTCCGGCTCGTTTATCGTCCGCCTCGAAAAGGACGAACCGCCGCCGTCGGTCGCCGAAGACACCCTGATGTCGATCGCCGACCAACTCGATCTGGACGCCGACCGACTGATCACATTGGCCGGCAAGACGCCCTCCGATGTGCGGCCCGAAGACGAAGAAGAAGTCGCCCTGTATCGAAGCGTCAAAGAACTCGATGCCGAGCAGCGCGACGCCCTGCGCGGCTTCGTCGATGAATTGACAGATTGTGACAGCGGCGGCGATTGAATCTCTTGTCTGAAACCAGCCCGGGGAATCGATGGAGATCCCATTTCTGGAGCCCGAGGTGATCGAAGAGCGGGCCTACCAATTGCTCGACGACGCCTTCGGTGCGTTGCCCGATGGCGCCGTCGACCTCAAAGCACTGCTCTTTGACTACCTCTACGAAGAATTCGGTCTCGCCTTTTACGACGACCGCCCCCTCGGGGCATCGAGTCGTCAAGATATACTCGGCATTACCTACCCGATCCGAAACGAAGTCCACGTCGACAGCGCCTTGGCCTCCGACGGACACCGCGGTCGATATCGGTTTACCGTGGCCCATGAAATCGGCCACTGGGTCCTGCACCGACCGCTATTTTTGGACGCCGACAACTGCCAGAAGGACAGCCGACTGGTGACCATGCAGCGCGACGTCGAGGCCGCCGGGGAGTCGACCCAAGACAACTACAGCGCCAGTGAGTGGCAGGCCAATCAATTTGCCATCTTTTTGCTTCTCAATGATCCGGCGCTACAGCGCCGTTACGATGAGCGCTTCGAGGACCGGCCCCGCTATTTCGACGACGAAGCACCACCGGATTGCGGCGAATTGCGCGAATTTTCCAGACACCTGGCCACCGCCGAAGTCGATGGGGCGACCCCCCTTGCCGAACACTTCGAGTTGTCGGCGGAGGCCACGGCGATTGCCCTCGAGGAGCGCGGATATGTGGAAGTGGGGAAGTAAGGCAGGTTGAACGCGCGATATATCCCCGGAACCGACACGCACCGTTCCGCCGCACGTCTCTGAGCCTACATCAACGGGATCGTAGCTGCGGGTGACCGAAGGGAGCCCGTAGGACCATCTCCGTATGCCTCCGGCTGTCGTTTCCTTTATTAGTTCGTATTGCGATGGTTTAGCTTTCCGGATCGGCCTTCCTCGCCTTGATCTCCCCGCCCAAAATGTTTACAAGTTGGTAAACGAAATGCGCCGCGCTCTATTTTTTTGAGCTCGCGATCCTCCGCTGTTTACTGAACGCTAAACAAAGGGCTTTGCCATGATTCCTGTTCACGGACCGATTTACGGAGCGCTATTTTCGATGGCCAGTCGCGTCGTCAGCGGAGAGGTCGACATCTCCGAGGAGCGCCGCCAAAAACTCGAAAAGACCCGCGATCGCATCGAGGAGATTTCAGAACTCGTCGGCAATCTCTCGCCGACGCGACCGGCGACCTGGGGCAATTTCGCCGGTCGCGTCATGGACGAAGCCTACGGAACCACCCGCCGCTACGACTCGGCAGATAAGGCCCGCGAGGACCTGGGCTTCGATATGTCCTATGAGCTCCCGGGGCCGATGTTTTTGCGCATTTTTAATGCCGTCGACGAAGTTCAGCCCCTGTACAGAGACGAAAATCACTCGCTGGCCGTCGTCTCGCCGGCCGACGGCGTCGAAGTCTGCATCGATATGGCCCGCAGTCAGCGCGAACCATCGATGTTGTACTACCGCGAAGACGACCCGCCAAAGGCGGTGGTATCGAGGGCCGTCGGCGACGCCATCTGGAGTCAGAGCGACGGGATGTATCTCGACTGGTCCAAAGGCGACTTGACGATGCGCGATATGGACTTCTCGGACTACGAGTATCACGGCGATCGAGTCGACCTCATTGAGCGATGGCGCGCGTTTCGTAACCAGGACATCCGGCGCAACGTGCTCCTTCAGGGCCCGCCGGGATGTGGCAAGACCACCCTGTGCTGTCACGCCGCCAGAAAGCTCGCCGACCGCGCCGTCTTGGTCGGGGCCGATGTGGTCGCCCAGTCCAATCTCGACACCTGGATCGGTCTTTTGGAAGTCCTTCGTCCGGAAGTCCTGATCGTCGACGACATCGATCGCCTCGAGCGGACTCGGGGCTTCGATCTGGAGGACAAGCTCAAGTACTTCGAAGAGGGGTTTTGCGACATCCCGATTGTGCTGTTTACGTCCAACGATCACACCCGAATCCCGGCCGCCATGCGCAGGCCGGGGCGCATCGATCGCGTCATCGACTTCGACGAGCCCGACGCCCGGGTGCGCCGCCATATCATCGACGAATTGGCCGAACGCGTCGACATCACGGTGCCCGACAGCGAGGTCGACCGACTGCTCGAGATTCTCGACAAATACTCGGCAGCTCATGTCGTCGAGACCATGCGCCGCGCCAAAGTCATCGGCTGGCAGGCCAGTCGACGCGAAGACCAGAGTTTCCAATTCCAGCGCGAATTCGACGGGGTCCAGGACTGGCTTCGCATCCACGGATATCGCCGCCTCGACGTGACCGCCGAATTCGTCTTCGAGGAGGTGCAAAGCCGCGCCGACCTGGAGGTGGCCTACGAAGACGATCGAGATCGGCTGTACCGCCTCGAGCTTCCCAATGGCGCCAAGCTGTGCATCGAGGACAACCCCAATCGAGCCGGGTTTGGCGTCTATTACTACCGCGATAACATCGACGGCAAACAGGCCTTTCAACGCGGCATCGCTCAACTCTTCTGGAAGGGCCGCGATGCCGTGCTCGCCGATTCGATTCGCGGCGACGATATCGACTGTCAGAGCCACGATCTCGATGGTCACCACTACTACGGGCCCCTTCTGGAGACCATCGACGATCTGCGGGCCTTTCGCGAGCAGGGGTTTCGGCGCAATGTCCTGCTCCAGGGACCTCCGGGGTGTGGAAAATCGACGTTTTGCCGACACGCCGCCCGCGAGCTCTCGGAGCGAACGCTGATGCTCACCCCCGACTTCTACGACGACATCCGCTGCGGGCAGTGGCGCTCGATTGCTCGGCTTCTAAAACCGGAGATGGTCGTCGTCGACGACGTCGATCGCGTCTCGTCGCACAGCCTGGAGAGCAAATTACGCCTCTTCGAAGAGGGCTACTGCGACATCCCATTTGTCCTCTTTACCTCCAACGATCACCACCGGCTCCCGGAGCCGATGCGCCGGCCCGGTCGCATCGACCGGATCATCGAGGTCGAGGCTCCAAAGCGGGAAGTTCGGTGGAAGTTGATCGGCGAGATGGCTCAGCGCGAGGGAATCGACGACGTCCCCGAGACGTACCTGGAGGCCCTCGACGAGATTCTCTGCGAGGAGTCGATCGCCCACCTCGTCGAGGTCTTTCGCCGCGCAAAGGTACTGGGCTGGAAGCGCGCCATTCCCGACGTCTCGACCGATGCCAACGAGTCGAACTCCAGGTCGGTTGCCAGCGAGGAGACGGCCTGAGCGTGGGTGCGCCGGCGGCCTCGCCGGCTTGACGCCCG
>CAYUPT010000491.1:0-3605 GCA_964446725.1 uncultured Bradymonadales bacterium
GGAAATGGATAGGCGGCTCGAACATCTCGAAATCCCCGGCGCCCGGACTGGAGCCAGCCCGCCGAGTATTCCCGGAATTCGGACTACAACGGATGGGTCGGCGGTTTCGCTCGGGATTGTGGGGGAGGACCTGGAGGCACTCGACGATTTGGGCCGCGACCTGCTGAGGGAATTGGAGGATATCGACGGACTGAGTGATATCGACCTTGCGCGAGACGATCGCAGTCCGCATCTGGATATCGATGTCGATCGCGAGCGAGCCGCCGACTTCGGGTTGAGTGTCGGAGAAGTGGGTCAGGCAGTCCGAACGGCGGTCCAGGGCTCGGTGCCCACGGAATTTAGCACAGGACAGACCGAATACGACGTGCGCGTACAACTTCCGCGCGACGAAGTCCGCCACACCGAAGACCTCAGTAACCTGATACTCTTTCGCGACGGCGGCGAATCAATACGACTCGGCGACATCGCCTCCTTTTCGCTGGGCGACGGGCCGGCTCATATCACCCGGGAAAACCAGGTCCGACTGCTTAGAATCGGTGGAGACATCAACACCGAAGTCACGGATATCGGCACCGTCAACGACGAGATCCGCGACCGGGTCGCCGACTTCGATATGCCCGACGAATTCAGTCTCATCTTCGGCGGCGAACAGGAGGTCATCGAGGAGACCAACCGCAACCTTCGGACCGTCACGCTTCTGGCGCTATTTGTCGTATTTGTGGTCATGGCCGTTCAGTACGAGCGATTTGCCAACCCGCTGATCATTTTGACCGCCGTCCCTCTGGCGCTTATCGGCGTTATTAGCGGATTGTGGCTGACGGAGACCAATCTGAGCGCACCGGTGCTCATCGGCGTGATCTTGCTGGTCGGCATCGTCGTCAATAACGCGATTTTACTCGTGGAGTACATCGAAATTGGGCGCAAGGAGCGCAATCTTCCCATCGTCGATGCCGCGTTGGAGGCCGGTCGGATTCGCTTTCGCCCGATCTTGATGACAACCACGACCACCGTGTGCGGTATGTTGCCGCTGGCGATTGGGCTGGGAGAGGGGGCGGAATTGATGCGTCCGCTGGCGATTGCCGTCGTCGGTGGATTGCTGGTGGCGATGGTGCTCACCCTGTTTGTGGTTCCCAGCATCTACCTCATTGTCAGTCCGGTCGCCGAAAAATTGCAGGAATGGATGACCGGCACCGCCATCGACGAGGACTCCGAATCACGCCGCGACGGCGCGGTGTAGGGGGGTCATTGAAGCGACTCATCCGTGTCGGAGTCCGTGAATTGCTGTCGGGGGTCCATAGACGTCAATGTGGCGATAACAATCTCGGGAAAGCGTTCGATGCTGGTATTGTAGCGCTCCACGGCGGTGTTGTAGCCGTCGCGCATCAGTTCCACGTCGCTCTAGAGGTGGCGTAGGGTTTCCATCAATTCGGCGAATTGCCGGTCGGAAGCGAGCTCCGGGTGTTTTTCGGCGAGAGCTTCGAATATGGCGGTCAGCTGTTGTTCGCGCTGTGAGACCTCAGCGCCGCGGCGGATGTCATCGGTGCCGAAGCCGAGTTCGTCGACGTCACTGCGCAGTCGGGCGACCTGGCGCTGGAGTTCTCGGTCGTGGTCGATGACGCGTTGGACGATGGGAAGCAGGGCCTCCGTTGTGTCCACCCGCTTCTTGAGGGCTACTTCGATATTGGCCCACGCTTTATCGGCGCGATTATCCAGAAATACCAGTGTGTTGTAGATCATTACTGCCAGGCATCCAGCGAGATAGGTTCCACTGAGAATGGTGGCATACAACATATCGGTCACTTCAAAGCGACCGCCGAGATAGATGGACGCGACAAATCCGAACATGGCCATGGCCCAGATACTGGCACCGAGTGCCGTGATTCCGGCGCGGCCGGTGCGAAATTGTAATTCGTCGGCGTCGAAATTGGAGAAGAGATAAGGAGGGTTGTTATTCTTTCGTTTCTCCAGATTGTCCTGGGCCGTCTCGAGAATCTGGTTGGTGTCGCTGAGGTCATCGATCACCAGATCACTATCCCAGCGGACCTGTAGTGCGTCGTGGGTCTCGGGATCGATGGTGGCCGGGCCCAGAATATACAGCGATTCCGCATCTATCGGGATGCACCATTCCTTTTCGCCGGCCAACGGATGACCGGCGGTTTGAGGCGCCACTTTCTCGGCCCAGTCCGGGTCGACATCGATGCGACCCGTCTCGTCAATAGCCTGAAAATGCTCGACGGAATTGGCGCGGGTCTTGTTGTCATCACCTTGTTGGAACCGGTGTTTGTACCAAAGACAGGGGGTCCCACTGACGGGACTAAACATCATGTCGTCGGATTGAATGCGGACTTCCCAGGCATTGAGCCCGTAGGTGGTGCCAGCAATGTCGGTGGGCGCAATATATTCGATGATGCGCTTGAGTTCGATGCGCTGCAAACCGCGTCGAACGGTGAACAACGCCAGGATCAGAAGGAGCGCCATCCCAATGACTGATGGCCCTGATAGTCGTTCCAATGGCGCGGACGCCGCCGGGTCGGACGGGTCCGCCGGGCGCTCCACGTCGGGAACGTCGAAGACCGCCGACTCACTGTCGTAGAGCGAGTAGGGAAATTGCTGTAATTCATCGCCGATCCCGGCCAGTGTGGATGCACTGGCATCGCGCAATTCGAGCAGCTGCCGGCGCCGGTCGTCTGATAGCCCCTGGAGTCGCTGTTCCAGATTTTCACTGCGCCAGTTCAGCTCAGCGTCGATATCCTGGGCGTCGGCGGCAGCATCGAATGACTCCTGGGTGCTGGCGTCGATCAGCTCGCTGAGTTCAAGTCGGTGTTCCACCGTGTGCTGAGCGGATTGAACGCTAATCCCGAGCAGTACGGCACAGACTCCTCCGGTCATGACCACCAGAGAGTACGTAGAGCGATGGACGCGAATGGCGCGAAGCAGGCATAGCAAGCCCGCGAGCAAAACCAGACTCCCGAACCCGAAGGACAACAGGGCGCGCAAAATCCTCGATTCCTGCAGGGGCCAGACACCCCGGTTTGAGACCAGAGGTTCGATCGGAAGATCGTCTTCGATGTCCAGTGATATGGTGGTTCGACCATTGTCGCCGGGAGTGGCCCATCCGGTCACAATGACCTCATCCCCCGGTTCGATGCGAAATTCGGTGTATCGCTGTCGGTCGTCGGTTTCGCTGTGGCGCTCGGGAGCCTCGTACAGCGGTTCATCACCGGGTTCGACGACGACTTCGCCGTTGTCTCCGCGGAGCACAAAGGGCACGGCGTGGACGCGATCGGATTGTGTCTTCCACTCTCGGCCGTCATCGCCGCGGACGTGGGACTCCTGGACAAAGCGCGTCAATACCGACGGTGTATCCGTGACGCCAGTGGTCAACAGCTCTTCGTATTCATCGACGACGCCCTCGACCAACACCGGGCCGCTTCCAACGGATTCCACCGGAGTTGCCGACAGTGGAGCCAGTTGATGGACGTCACCGAACGCGTCGAATCCGTCGCCGATTGCAAGATAGCCGACACCGAGCAAAAGAAGAGCCAGTGTACCGAATACCAGACGTTGTGCGGTCGGATGTCGGGATAACTGAAACTGCATCGCTT
>CAYUPT010000492.1:0-3597 GCA_964446725.1 uncultured Bradymonadales bacterium
ATGGAGAGTTCTCAGGTCGCTCAACACATCGAAGATGACCGTCAACTGGCCGCCGACTTAAATGTCGACACGGCGCCGGCGGTCTTCATCAGCGGCGGGTTTATCCCGGGAGCCCGTTCGCCAGATGTCTATCACAGGGCGATCCAAAACGTCTTTGAAGTCCTTCGAGACGGCGTCGATTCCGGCGAAATCGATCGACGCGACGTGTATCGAGACAGTGTCGAAACGCTTCTCTCCCATACCGGTCCCGACGCGGCCCCCGAAGAGCCGGCGGCGTCGCCGGTGTCACAGGTCCCGATCGACGACGGCAATCCCGATACATCGGACATCGACGCCGCCACCGTTCATATCGCCGCCTTTGTCAGCCTCGGCGACGACAGCAGCCTCGAATTGCAGCGCCAACTGGCGTCGCTTGGAGACGACGATCAGCTCCGTATCACCTACTTCCACCACCCGCGCGGAAGTGATGCCAGTTCCCGTCTGGCCCACCGCGCGCTGGAGGGAACGACATCGAGCCGAGAGGTCCGTCGGCTTCTGGAATGGCTCAGCGATGACGACCATCCATGGCGAGACGAACCCCAGCTTCTCCGCGATTTTCTGGCTGATGAAGAGATGACGCCCGCCGACGAAAGCAGCTTCGATGACGCCCTTGCCAACGACATCGAAGTAGCCCAGCAACACCAAGTCTACGGAACCCCGACCTCATTCGTGAACGGCATTCGCTTCGTCGGTGTCCCCGACAGCGAACGGCTGGGCGACGTCGTCGACGAGCAACAGGCCCTTGCCCACCGCATCGCGTCGATCCAGCAAGTCTCCGGCGCTTTGCTTTACGAAGAGATGGTCGAGGGTAATCACCAGCGCTACGGCGATGAATCGATGCCCTCGCATTAAACGATGTCTCACAACAAACCGCAGATTACAGCCAAAACGACACGCCCAGACCGACGGCGAATATCGGAAGTAGCCCCAGGCTTACATACAGGCCGAGTCGGCGGCTTCCGACCGCTCCGGCCAGTATGGCCTTGACGATGCTGTTGGCCAAAATGGCGATCACGATCGACTGGGTCGCCACTGAAGACGTCAATTCACCGAGGCCCTCCATCCGCGCCACGGCAAGACTGATGGCGTTGGTCTCTGCCAGGCCGCCCACGATCGCCGCCAGATAGATTCCTCCTCCACCAAAGAACTCCTGCAGGAGGTTTGCGAACCCGATAATTCCCACCAGCAATGCCGCAAATTTCAGCGCCGGAACCAGCTCAAAGGGGTTTCGAATCTCGAGTTCGAACTCCTCGCCGGTCGTGTCGGCACTGTCGGCGGAGGGGTCCTCATCGGAATCGTCGTCGTTGCTGGCGTCGGGCTGACCTTTGACATGGCGAGAGAGGACCAACCACATTCCACCGGCGATCAATGTCCCGGGAATGGCCATCGCCACAAAGGGCACCCAGAGCGTCCCGATAAGTGCAATGTTGATGACACCAACGGCGATCGTCACCCGCATGAACATGAAGGCCGTCGCCAGCATGATGGCAAACGCCGCCGACAACATCACGGTTCTGGACTCCGGCTGCTTTCGAACCTGGCGCGCCATCGCAAGGGTGACGGCTGTACTCGACGCCATCCCACCGAGTACCCCGGTCAGTGTCAGCCCCCGCCTGGCTCCCATAAACCGGATCGCGAAGTACGCCATAAAACTGATGCCCGTAATCAGCACCACGAGCAACCAGATCTCGCGCGGATTATACCAGCCCCAGGGGTCGACGGGTTGATTCGGCAACAGCGGTAATAGCACCACTGTGACCAAAAGAAACTTCATCGTCGACACGATCTCAGCCGGCGTCAAAAGGCGCACAAATCGATGGGTATGGCGCTTGAGCGACAGGACGACAGCCACAATGACCGCCAGACTGGCGGCAAATAACGGATTCGTCGGCACCATGACACCGATTACAAAGACCACCATCGCCGATACCTGCGTGGTGATCCCCACCTCGTGATCTGTAGCGCGGCGCTCGTGCCAGAAAAAAGCGACGAGCAAGGCGAAATAACCAATCCCGACAACGTAAACGAGCCCTGGCAAGGCCTCTTCGGCGATGGCAGCTGCCGTCCCCAGTACAGCCGCCAATCCAAAGGTTCGTACCCCCACAGAACCAAACGGCTGCTCGGGCTCGCGATGACTCTGTCGTTCGAGCCCGATAATTCCACCCAGTGCAAGACTGATGGCAATCGAGCGAACCAGTGTCCAATCCAGTGCTGTGGCTTCCAAGACCTATCTTCTCCCATCGTCGGCATTCCAATTCGACAACTAGCCTACCAGAGATTGGACCCTCATCCCCAGGCTCCGGCGCCGCCCGTCGAATCACCGACCTGCGTACGAGTCGAATATACCCCGGGCTGGTCAACTGTTGCGCCTAACCTCACCGGCGACTCGAACAGAATCTCGTGGAGTTTTGGAAGACCGATTGCCTCCGCAATAAAGATCGTACGCAAGATCTTGTCGAAATCGTCGATAATAGTAGTGCAGGGGTCGGCGGTGCGTTCGAAGCGCCCGTCCGACGTTGAAGTCGATGACCACGATAATCGAATTGGAACTCCACCCGGCGGCGGTGTCCGATAAGCTTTCAACTCTAGAGACGGACAACGCCTGCGGGCTAGGACGAGACGATGAAGATCAGAGACTTTACAACTTCTGCGGTCGGAGCCGGACCAATGCGCTGTAATCGATGGCCGGCGCCGGGTTGTCCGGAGTCCGACGGTGCACCACTGGCCGTTTGGCTTCGGAGGCAAGGCGGGATTGACGTGGTGGGGAACGGGGTTTCCGAGTTCCTACAACGGACCGCGCCTTCTGTGGTTCACTGTCGTCGGTTCGCCCGGCGCAGTGGATCCAGAAGGCAACAAAAAGAGGTGAGCACCACAGACTCCCAGCGGTTCGAGGAGCGAGATTGTCGAGTCGGTTCATCGCATGGCCACGGCCGGCGGTGCATCGGCGCCAACCAGGCATCTCAAAGAGGCTGCCAGAAAAACTCGGCAGAATTGTCCAACACATATCGAATGGCGCTGCGCGCGGCTGCTCGAGGCAGTCGACGCGCGGCGCGGCGACATCGGCGATCGAGCGCGCTCAGTGCGATGACGCATACCTGTGCCGTCCGACTTCCAACCGCCCACCCAAAATTCATAGACTAACCGTTATTTTTTTATTTTATATTATTCGCACTATCTATAATTTTCTGCTGTATTTGTACTGTAATCGGGCCGTAGACTCCCAGGCCGAGTCGCGCTTCGGGGAGGGGCGTTGTATCGTTCCCATTTGCTTGCTGGAGACGCCCCTCCGACCGCCGGCTGAACCGCGCCGGCGCCCACCTCCCCGATCGAGACGCCAACTCGCCGGCGGCGAGTCGGCTTCGGGGAGGAGCGTGGCACGCATACTCGAAACAGTGTTGCTCCCCGCGCCACTTAAAGGCTGGAGCCGATGACATCTTTGCGCCGGGAGGATTCCCGGCGCTGTCATCGTTCACAGGAGGCGACGCTGGAAGCCGCTGCGGATGCGTGGTGCGGCTCGGTGTTGTCGGTATGAGGTTGCTGAAGACGCCCCTCCGGCCG
>CAYUPT010000493.1:0-3588 GCA_964446725.1 uncultured Bradymonadales bacterium
CATTGGCGACGCTCGACATCTTTGAGAACGAAGATATTCTCCCCGAGGTCAAACGCAAAGAAGAGGTGCTCGCCGACCGGCTGGAGCCGCTGTGGGACCATCCACACGTCGGCGATATCCGCCAGTACGGACTGGCGGCCGGAGTGGAACTCGTCGCCGACTGTAATACGCGACAGACCTTTGATGGCGCCGACCGAATCGGAATGCAGGTTTGTTCGGCAGCTCGTGACAAGGGCGTGTTTTTGCGGCCACTGGGCGATGTCATCGTGTTGATGCCGCCGCTGACGATCACCGACGACGAAATGGATCAGTTGATCAGCGCCATTGAATACGGAATCGACGAGGTCATCGGGTGAGTGATACAACCAACGCAAGTGGGCTGCTCGTCGTTGCCGGAACGGATACCGAAATTGGGAAGACCACCGTTGCCTGTGCTCTTCTCGCCGCCTGGAGCGATCAGGGACGAGAGGTACGCGGCATCAAACCCGTCGAATCGGGAACGGCCGAACAGGTCGACCGAGGCGATGAGGACGGTCGACGGCTGGCACGGGCTGCGGGTCAAGACGAGCCCATAGAGGCGCTTCAACGACTGAAGGCGCCGCTCGCGCCGCCGGTGGCGGCTCGCGACGAAGGCGTCGAGCTGGAACCCGATCGGTGGTTTGAGACGATCCGCGATATTGCCGGAGATGCCGAAATTACGCTCGTCGAAGGCGCCGGCGGGCTACTGTCTCCGCTTGCCGACGGTGTCGATACGCGAACGACAGCCCACGAGCTGGATGCGTCGGTCATTCTCGTGGCGTCCGATTCGCTGGGGACACTCAATCACACCTTTTTGACCATGGAGGCGCTACAGCGCTCGGGCGTCGAGGTTGTCGGTGTCGCCTTCAGTGCACCTGAAACTTCAGACGCGTCAACGGGCCGGAACGCAGAAGTTGTAGCGAGTCGCTTTCCCGAGCTTCCGGTGGTGAGCCTGCCGCGACTAACAACTGTCGACGAGCGGGCAAAAGCCCTGAGCGATTCGGGCTTTTGCGATGCTGTCATGGACTGATGTTGTTACAGGTGTAGGTCAATGGTTCTGCCGGTACCCCGAGGAATTGTAGTATGGCGCTGCCGACCGTCTGGAAGAGTTGGGTCGAAGAACGTATCGATGCCCGGCGCGATGCCGGATTATTGAGGAGTCTGGAATCGCTGGAGCCCTCATCGCCGGTCCATGTGCAGCGCGATGGTCGGGAATTGACGCTGTTCTCATCGAACGACTACCTGGGGCTGTCCGGTGATCAACGCGTTATCGACGGGGCCATCGAGGCTATCGAGCGCCACGGTCTGGGACCTCGCGGTTCACCGTTGATCTGCGGTTATACCACACTGCACGAAGAGCTAGAGCAGCGCATTGCGAACTGGAAGGGCGCAGCGTCCGCGCTTTTATGCCCCACCGGTTTTGCTGCCAACCTGGCGGTGCTCGGCGGGCTCGTCGATGATGAAACAACAGTATTTTCCGACGAGTTAAACCATGCCTCGATCATCGACGGATGCACCCTGGCAAAGCGCAGCGGAGCCCGCCTGGAGATTTATCCCCATTGTGATGTCGACGCTCTGGACGATCGATTAGAACACTGCAGTACCGAACGAGCCATGGTGGTGACCGATTCGGTCTTTAGCATGGATGGCGATCTGGCACCGATGTCTCGACTTGCCGAGATCTGTGAGCGTCACGACGCCCTGTGGGTCATCGATGAAGCCCATGGGAGCTTTGTCTTCGGGGACAATGGGCGCGGACTGGCCGCGTCTTGCGGAGTTACCGATGATGTCGACGTACACGTCGGTACTCTGAGTAAGGGAGCCGGAGGGCTGGGTGGATTTATCGCCACCACGGAATCGATGCGGACCATGTTATTGAATCTGGGGCGATCGTATATCTACTCCACGGCGGCTCCGCTCAGCGTCGTGGGAGGATTGGTGGCGGCCATCGATGTCGTGGAGTCCGACGGTTCATTGCAAGAACAACTGTGGGCAAATGTAGAGCGACTTGGGCAGGGGCTGGGGGTTGAATTGCAGAGTCCCATTGTGCCCGTCGTTATCGGTCCCGAAGCGGAGGCCATGGAGGCAAGTAAGTACCTCTTTGAACGCGGCATCGATGTCACTGCAATTCGACCTCCCACGGTTCGCCAGGGGACGTCCCGGCTGCGAATCACCGTATCGGCCGCTCACCGCCGAGAGGATCTCGAGCATCTGGTCGAAATCCTCGAAGAGCTCGACGAACGGTACGGATTTGATGTCGGCTAGTAATCGCGGTGGCTCATCACTGGACGTTACATCAGTTTCTCACTCGACTGCGGGTCATCCTGCTGGGGCTCCGTCATATCATTCCTCGATGCGCTCCGGCCCCAAGAATTTTCTACGTACAACGTTCCCAGCGCATGACCTGTGGGCTTGAATTCGGCATATCGATGCTGATTTTACCCATCCTCATGGCTCTTCGTTGCTGCGATTGGGAGTGCGCAACACGAGTACTTTCTCGTAGAGGCCGACCTCATAGAGGGCAACCGCGTCTGACGATGGTGTATGAACTGTGGTCGAACTTTTCTGTGAATAGCGCTGTAAATCTATGTAAATGCACGCAACTTTTCGCTGAAATCTTCGATAATAAATTGTGCAGGGGTCGGAGGTGTCCGATGGACACTATCGACTGGAGCTATGAATTTCTGACGACGACTCACCACGCGGTGGAATCTGAACGATCCCCAGGGATCGACAACTCGCGAGCAGATGACAGCGCGGACGATGAGGACCCGATGAATACTTCACAATCCAACAACTCTGCGGTCGGAGCCGGTTCAGGTTGTATTTCGCGTTGGCCGGCACCGGGTTATCGCTTCGTTTGCGGCTACCCCACTGATGTATGGGATGTCGCCATCGAATCGAGGCAAGGCGGGATTTACGTGTTGGGGAACAAGGTTAACGGATTCCTCAAATGGACCGCGCCCGCGCCTGTCGCCGAAGGTCACCACGCCGGAGGCGCAGGTGCCGGGCAAATGGGGTACGCAACACAACTCTGTCGCGGTGTGACAGAGTCGGGAGATCGACTGCCGGAGACTGTGTCGAAAGGCGCGGTTCCGGACAGTTCGGTCGCAGTTCTCGAAGAGGCAGCCACAAAAATCCGCGGCCTGACGGCCGTTATTCGATGCGAGACAGCAGCAAGCATCGATATGACGATTGGACAACAGCGAAGCACGCAGGAGGTGCGCGTTACACAGAGCGGAAGGAGATAAGGACTGATCATAGAATTCTAAAAAATATAAGAAAACAGGGTTTTCATAGAAACACGGAAATTCTGATGCAGTAGTACGTCTATCGCGATGCATCAACGCATCCGGCACGCGGCCTCCAGACCACCAACCCGCCCAAAAATATTGGGTTTTTCGGGTTTACTGCGACTAACGCGTAAGGTGTGAAAAGTGGGTTTAGGGAGGGTTATGGGGTAAATCTCAGATGTGAAATTAGTATCTTTTCGGGTAAATCGGGTTTTTATTCAGCGGCTCCAACGCCGTCATTTATCATGCCCTGAGCGATGGGCCGTACTGCACCGAA
>CAYUPT010000494.1:0-994 GCA_964446725.1 uncultured Bradymonadales bacterium
GATGTTCCGCGAATCACTTCCAGCGCACGCAAGGTCGGTGCAAATTCGGGGAGTTGGTCACGAACTATGTCGTCGGAGAGTCGTCAATTCGATGACCTTGTCATCGGGGGAGTTGTCTTTTGTCGGCCCCGGATGCCTGGAGTCGCGGGCATCGGGGTCCATGAGATTTAGAGCGTCGCGCAGGGCGCCGATTTGTCCGGGAGCCAGGCGGATACGCCGATGGGTCTGCCAGCCGAGTTCACCGGCATGGTGCTCCAGTCGAAGTTCGAGGGTCGGGGTGTCGCCGGAGTCGCCGACCTGGACGAGCTGGACGCGCGAATCGTCGTCGGCGCCGAGTAGGTTTCCGAGGTGTTTTTCAAAGGTCATATGGCCTTACCCGTCTGGAGCAGCAAAGATACGGCGTTGATACGCATTTTCAACGATATTGATAATGGATTTCATTTTCTGGTCAAGGGAAATTAAAAAAAATCAGGGGCCGGGCCGTACCAGCGGTCGTAGCGAGGGCGTCGCTACAGGTACGGCCCGAATGGGGTTAGATTAGCCGGATTGCTTCGAGGAGCCGTCGATATCCGAAGAGGCAAATTCGATCTTTTCGGTCAACTTCTCGAGGTGATCGACGTGGTCCTGTTCCTCGGCGACATGTTCCTCGATCCAGAAGAGCGTGCCCGCATTGGCGGCGTCGGCGACTTCATGTGCCGCCTCCCAGGCTTCGAGGGCATCGCGTTCGAGCTTGAGCGCCGCCTCGAGCATGCCGTCGATATCGGCGGCCTGTCGGATCCGCTCCGGTTCCACGGTGGGGACTCCGCCGAGAGCGGCGATCTTATTGCCGACGAGTTCGGCGTGTTCCCGAGCTTCCTCGCTGGACTCGTGGAAAAATTCACCATAGATCTCGCGGGCATCGCCAGTGACCATCACGGCCGCCTGCAGATACTGGATGGAACCGGCCAGTTCCCAGGCCATCGCGGTATTGAGTCGATCGATTAGTTCTTGTGTT
>CAYUPT010000494.1:1004-3570 GCA_964446725.1 uncultured Bradymonadales bacterium
GAAGTGCTCCCAGAGTTGAAGTCGATAAAGGGGGATACTATCAAAGGGTGTACGTCGACGGTATACGGTGAAGTATAGGGACGTCAATTCGGGGATCCACAGGTCGATCTCCGGTGGCGCGATCGTCATTGACGGTCCGGCCACCGAATAGTGGACAGCCATTTCTGTGTTATACGCCGTGGTACAACGTCTGCCAGTGCTGTAAGTGCGGACCCAGACCGTTCCAATGAACTGGCCGGTGAGTCTCGTTCGAGCGCCGAATTCGTCGAGGGTCAATCGGATCCGGAAGTGTTCAGGAGAGCGTCAACGTGAAGTTCAAGTCGTATGTACTCGAATCGCGTCGTGTCCATGACTCTGCGCCGGTGTGGAATGGCTACGACGAACGGACGGATACGCCGATTCGATTCTGGAAAATTCCCTGCGAGGACTGCCAATCCGGTGGGTATCGCGAGCGAGTGCGACGGGCCGCCGGTCTCGACAACTCGGCCATTGCGCCGGTACTCGACAGTGGAGAGTTCGACGATGGAGGCGATTTCTATGTCGTGGGTCATCGTTTCCAGGGCGAAGTGGCGTTGTCGACGATTCTGGACTCGCTAGATTGGCGGGTCTTCTCGAGGTTGCTCATTCAGGGGCTGGAGGCACTGGGACACGGCCACGCACATGGTCTATATCACGCCGGTATCGATGCCGATCGGCTCATGGTCCACACCGTCGACGGCAGCCAACGACGGCTTCGAGTCCATGATTTCGGTGTGATGTTTCCCGAGCTTGAATGGGACGGAGTCGATGGGTTTCGGTCACCGGAAGTCCAGTCCGGACGAAGCGCCGAAATCGGGGCCTGGAGTGATGTGTACAGCATGGGGGGGTTGGCGCAGCGGTGGCTCGATCGGCATTCGGGAGACGACGGATTGACGTGGGGGGTCAGGCAGGAAGACCTGGAGAGCGAACTCCGGGACTGGATCGAGATATGTACCGATCCCGATACAGCAAAGCGCTTTGAGTTGGCGGCTGACGCCCAGGCGGCGCTGGAGAGTATCGAAGGCGGCGGCAGTGGGAATCGCCGCCGCAGTGTGTCGATGCCCGTCGATTCTCGAGCCTTCCAGCCCGACGAGAGCTCCGGAGCGCGGATGTGGTGGCGATATCGGGAGCTGTATCGGTTTCGGACACCGCCGATGACCGGACGCGAAGAGATCCGTCAGCAGATGTGGAGCGCCCTGCACAGTGTTCATACAACGGGCCAGGCGCGCGCCGTGATTGTCGACGGTGCCCGGGGCCTGGGCAGTGGTCGGCTCGTCACCTGGTTGGAGCGCCGGGCTCGCGAGCAGGGACTGGCCGGTGTGCTTCGGGCGACGCACAGTTCGATGCCGGGGGCGTCGGATGGTCCGGCGGCGATGTTTGGCCGTCACTTCGGTTGTTCATCGATGTCGTTTTCGGCATGCCGAGCCGGTATTGCGCAGTACTTCGATGTTCGAGGTATGGACGTCGACGACGAGGTCATCGACCAGTGGGCCGGCTGGATCACCACGGATGACGGCATCGATGTTGAAGTGCCCGATGATGACGTCGTCCGCCGCGATATGCTCGAGCACCTCTGTCGACGCCGGCCATTGATTCTGCGCGTCGGGAACGGACACTGGGCCAGTTCGACGCTCGATTGGTGCGAAGCGATCTTGTCGACACCGCCGCAGTTGCCGGTTTTGGTGGTCGTCGAGGTCCATCGAGAAGAATTGGCGGATCGACCCATCGAGCGGGTTCAACTCGACCAGTTGAGTGAGCGAGACGACGCACAACGGATTCGGCTCGAGCCGATGGAAAAGCCATCGATGCTCGAATTACTCGATCGGCTGGCCCCGCTCGAACAACGGTTGTCGCACGAGATCGCACAGCGCGCGGCGGGCAATCCGCTGTTTGCGGTTCAGCTTCTGCGCGATTGGATCGAGCGACAGGAGGTGGCGTGGTCCGACAATGAATCCGGTCGGCTCGGGTTGAGAGAAGAGGGCGATGTGGAGCTTCCGACGGGATTGACGGAGTTGGGGGAGCGCTCCGTCGAACACTTCGTTGCGCAATTTGGTGCGGAGCGGCGTCAGGAGGCGCTTCGGGCCCTGGAGGTCGCGGCCGTGCTGGGCACGGAAGTCGTTTTCGACGAATGGGAACGGGTCTGCAAACGACTCGACATCCAGATCCCGGGATTGTTGGTCCGCGGGTTATTTGCCCACGGCGCCGCCGATGAGTTGTCGCGGGCCGACGGTTTTGTCTTCAATCAGAGTTCGTTTCGCGAGGCGCTGCTGCGGCAATGCCGCCGGCAGAATCGAATTCAGAGAGTCCACAGAGTCTGCGGCGCCGTTATCGACGAACAGTGGACCGACGACGATGGCGCCCAGGCCATCACTCCCGAACGCGTCGGGATGCATCGCTTTGAGGCCGGAGATTTCGAGCAGGCGTTAGAGCCGTTGCTTGTCGGGAGCCGGCGCCGCGGAAATCACGACGATATTCGACAGGTCCTGGTCCTGCAGTCGCGCTACAAGACGGCCTGTGATCGGCTGGGCCTCGATGAGACGGATCCTCG
>CAYUPT010000495.1:0-3568 GCA_964446725.1 uncultured Bradymonadales bacterium
CGAGGACGCGCTCTCGATTTTCGAGCCGCTTCATAATGTTGCGCGCCCGTTCGACATCGCGAGCTAACTCCGAGATGTCGAGCATATTGACAGTGCCCTCGACAAATAGCTCGGAGCGCGTCGCCATTTCGACGACCTCGCGACCGATCTCGAGTGCTCGCCACATAAATTCGCGAAATTGCAATTCCGCGGCCTCCAATTTCTGGCGGACCTGCTGGCGAACCTCGTGAAGCGTCAGGCCCACGACCTGTTCGGACAGAAAATTCTGCATCCGCTGAAGAGCCGGTCGATCAATCGGCTCTTCGAGGCGCACAGCCCGATTAAAGACTCGGCCGTCCTGAGTGATCAAAATGACCAGCACCCGGTCTTCGGATAGCCACGACAGGTGGAGGTCTTTGAGACGGATCTGATTGACTTCCGGACTGGAGACGATGCTGGTCAACTGCGACAATTCGCTGATCACCAACCCCGTCGACCGGGCCATCGACTCCACATCTCCATCGCCGACGTCTCGAAGGTGACGCTGCCAGTCGACATCCTGACTGCCCGCCAATTCGCCGTGTTCGACGAGGTGATCGACATAGCGGCGCATGCCCGCCCAGGTCGGCATACGACCCGCCGACGTATGGGGTTGATAGAGCCATCCGCGCTCTTCGAGGGCCGCCATATCATTGCGGATCGTCGCCGAGCTGACATCGATCTCATCGTGGGACGCGACGGCCGAGCTTCCGACCGGCTCTCCGGTCTGATTGAATAGCTCGGTGACAATTACCAGCACATTGATTCTACGTTCGGAGCGAGGACTCATGACGCCTCCTCGAATCGGGGTTCGGATCCAGTGCCGAGTCCCGGGACTTGCGTTACAGATACGACCGAACGACTCGGTCGAAAAGATCAGTTCCGATACCACTGTACCATCGGATCGGGCCGTCCTGCGACAGCCACCGATTCCACTGACCACACAACAGGTTATGGTTCCCGGCGACGGCCTGTCAATTTAGGCCGTTATTATCCATCTCGGAAGCACCGTCGAAATCCGCCGAATCATCACCGACGTTCTGGCTCTGCTCGAGGGTCCGGCGGCTCAGCCGCAGCCCTCGGTGGCGAATCATCACCCACACCCCGGGCACGACGATCACGGCGATCTGCAGCAGGTGGACCATCGCCGCGTAGGCCCCGACCGCACCGCCGATGCCGGCCGATTGCACCGGTACATACAGATCCATGCCCTGGACCATAAAATACTCGAAATTGCCGGCCATCGCCGGCCCGGCCGGAACCATCAGCCCCACGACGAGCACGGACATGACCGTCACCATCTGCCAGGGATTGACTTCCAGCCCAAATCCCAGCCGCAGCAACAGCCACATCGAAACGACATTGGCGCCCCAGTACAGCGCCGTCATCGCCAGAAATCGAATCAGATCGCCGCGCCGGGTCATCGCCTGGAAGCCCTGTGCAAATTGAACCACCAGATTGGCAATCCAATCCGCAAGCCCTTTCGACAAATGCCCCACCGTCGCCTCCACGAGACGCCGGGCCCGTTGTCGACTGTAGTAGGCGATAATACAGAGGACGACGGCCGGCACGAATATCGCCGCCGCAACAGTCCCCACCGTTCGAACCAGCTCCGTCGATGCATCGCCACTATAGGTCCAGAGCCCGACGAAGAGTAACCCCGTGATGATGAGTCCATCGATGACGCGCTCGACGACGACCGTCGCCAGTGCGCCGGCGCCCGACACGTTCCCGGTGCGGCGAGCCAATAAAAATGGACGCACCAGCTCGCCGAGGCGAAATGGAAATAGCAAGATCGCCGTAAATCCAACGGTGCACACGCGGTGAACGACGCCGGATTCGACGTCCCCCAGTGGTCGCACCAGGTAGTACCACCGAAGGACCCGAGCACCGTGACAGACGGCGTACACTGCGGTAAATGCCGCGCTCGCCACGGCCAGCTGACGCCAATCGGCCCCCCTCAGGTATTCGGTGACGGCATCGACGGGCACCGCGCGCGTCGCCAGGTAGAAGAATAACGCCCCCACGGCGACCGCCAGCAGCAGCGACGGACCAATACGCAATTCACTGTTGTGGTCGTCGTCCGGCGTGCCGTCGGTCATTCTCCGAGTTCTCTTCGAATGCGATCTTTGAGCCCCTCCAGATCGCTATCGACTTCCATTTTGCGAAAGCGTTCCTCCATTTGTCCGACGCGGTCTTCGAATTCCCCGGAGGCAATATCGTCGTCGCCACCGGCGGAGTCGCCGCCGCGGGCCGCCTTTTTGAGCTTTTGTTTTTGTCGGCGAATCGTCTTGAGTTTCTCCTCGACGGGCTCCGCCTCGTCGAGATAGCCGCGCAGAATCGACTTCGCCTCATCGGCCAGGTCATCCTCATTCCAGTCGCGCGCCAATTCGAGGCGTCCTCGCCACCGTTCCTGCTGTTTTTCGATTTCTTTGAGTCGGCGCTCGCACTCGCGTTCCTTGAGGATCAATTCCGCGAGTTGCTCCTTGGCCTCTGCTCTGGAGATGCTGGAGAAATCGCGTGGCGCTGCCGGCTCCTTCGCGTCCTCACCGGACTTCGACGTGTTATTGGCCGCCGACGGTCCATCGCCAATCGATTCAAAGGGTCCTTTGTCTTCGTCGGAGCCCGCTTCGTCATCGGGCGTCTCCGTATCGGGCGCCGTCTCCGGACGCGCCGGATACCTCCAGTCTTCGCCATGCACCGCGATGTCGTCGAGCGCATCGACCAATGCCTGATGTCGACCGGTGCCGTCCCAGTTTTCGAGTGCCGACCGATACTCATCGAGGGCTTCGCCATCGAGAAATTCGTCGAGCCTAGTGCCGAGTTGGCCGACATCGTCGAGATAATCGACGAGACCGTCATCGGCCAGTTGTTGACCATTGGCCCCCTCCGACGATGCTCGCGGTACCATCAAAAGTGGCGTACCCGCCGTCAGCAATTCCGCCAGATAGGGATCGGTGTCGGAGGCCAGCACTCCGTCGACGGCCCGGAAATATCGGCCCAGATCGGAGACGCGACCGAACATCGCCGCCGACAGACCGTATTCGTCTGCAGCGCGTCGCAGTGTGGACGCCACGGCTCCGTCGCCGTCGTGATGAAAGATATATCGGGCCTTGCGATCCGAAAGGTGGCATTGAAAGACGAGCTTTTCGAGCGTCGATGTGTCGAATCCGTCGGCGCGAACCAAAACCACGCGCTCATCGTCGCCAAACCCCAATTCCTGTCGGGTGTCGGCGCGATCAATTGCCTCATCGAAGCCCGGTCGAAGGGCCGGCCCGCCGATCTTGATGCGCTCTGTATCGATCCCGCGATCGATCAATTCGTCGCGGCTGCTCTCGTCGGGGACGACAAAGGCGTGGAGTTGACCGTTGAACCATCCCGGATCGATGTGGAACTCCGGGACCAGTCCCACCTGAAGACTGTCGACGCCGGTCAGGTTTTCAAGAACACCGATGGCGCGAGCATAGCGCGCCTCGGTCACCACCAAGACGTCGGGCTGACGCCGGCGAATAGCGCCGATGAGGTCTTCATCGCCGGTGCGGCCTTTCGT
>CAYUPT010000496.1:0-3555 GCA_964446725.1 uncultured Bradymonadales bacterium
ATGTTTGACCGAATAAGTCCTTGTTCGCCCAGCGACCTGGCATGCAATCCTCGTCGCCCCCGTCGTATCCTCCACTCCCACCCCCCCCCGGCAACCGCCGGGCCAGCTTTCCCGCTGCTTTCAGGTGCGTCAAGCCCACCCCGCCCGGCTGCGGGCGCGGTGGACCCACGATACAACGATCTCCACTGCGACTTCACTGCTGATATTCGGGGTCGAAGAGCATCGCCGAAAACGGCGGCGGCTCACTTCCCTCGACGACGGCGTACTTCGAGAAGTCCTCGACGCCCTCCTCCGCCAGCACATCCTCGTCGTAAAAGGCGTTGCCCGTACACTCCGACGGATCGCGATTGACGATCGCCATGACCGTATCACACAGAATTTCCGGAGTCCGCCAATCCTCCTCGGTCCCCATTCCGAAGTGGCGCGTCGCCTGGCTTTCAATCGCCGTAATCGGCCAGAAGGCGTTGACTCCGATATTGTGCTCCTGGACTTCCTCGGCGAGCGACTGCGCCACAAACGTCATGCCGATCTTCGACAATGCGTAGGCCGTTTTACCCGGCGCCTTGTCGATCTTCATCGGCGGCGACGCCATCAGGATATGCCCCCAGCCCTGCTCGATCATGTGCGGCAGCGCGTAGTGCGCACAGGCATAGGCCGCCCGGGCATTGACGCCCATCATCAAATCAAAGCGACTCGGCGGCATCTCCCGGACCCCCTGGAGCTGAATGGCCCCCGCGTTATTGATCAGGATATCGATGCTCCCGAAGTGGTCGACCGTCTCTTCGATGGCGCCTTCGATATTTTCGTCAAAGCGCACATCCATCTTGATGGCCAGCCCCTCGCCGCCGGCCTCTTCGATCTCATCGACGGTCTGATGGATCGTTCCCGGCAATTCGGGATGCGGTTCATCGGTCTTGCCGGTGACCACGACCTTGACCCCTTGACTGGCCAATCTCAGCGCAATCTCTTTTCCGATACCCCGGCTCGAACCGGTGACCATGGCTACTTTTCCATCCAAATCCATCGCGTTCCCTTTTGTACTTGTAATTTCATGACGATTGCGCTGTCGCCAGAGTCGCCGCGACGGCGCATATCATCGTCGTTGTCGATTCGCATCTCAGTATGGCACACCGGCGAATTTACTGCAGCCCCGCCATATCGCGCAACCAGCGCCGGGGCCGTCGCACCGCATCGGCGACCCGGGCCCGGCCCCGCTCGAGCCGATGCCCTGCCGCCCAGCCGGCGATCATCTCCGGCGTATCCTCCCCCGCGTCGCGCCGGGCTTCGATGACCGACACCTCCGCCTGGTCGCCCTCCGGTAGCGCGTTGACGCCGCTTCCCGGCACCCATACGGCATCGACTCCACTTCGACCCATCTCCTCCAGGACAATCCCGTCGACAGCCCGGTCGAATCGATCGGGCTTCGGCATCCAGATCGACGGCCAGATCCCGCCGCTGTCGTCGAATCGACGCCGCAGCCCGGCCGGCGAACCTCCCCGCAGTTCCTCGTGGCCGCCACGAGCCCGCATCATTCCGTGACCGACCAGGACCACCGGATCGATGGTCTCGCCCCGGGTTGTCCAGGTGTACAGCGACGCAAATCCCCGCACCGCCAGTTGCCGGGCCACGGCGACGACGGCCTCCGGCGACTCCGCTCTCAGCCCGAAGATCAGCGCCGGCGGCCCACCATCTCCGCCTCCGACCAACGGCCCCGCCAATAGATCGACGACGCCCACGGCATCGACGCCGGCCTCCACACACCGATCGGCGACCGCCCCGACCCGCCGCGCCAGCGCCGTCGTATCCGGCCAGTCCTCTTGACGATATTCCAGTGCCACCAAATCCCGCATCTGCACCATCCTCGCTTCCATCCTCAGTCCACCATCGGGCTCGGCAACCTAACCACAGCTGCTCCAATCTCCACCGCCCCTGACGTCTCGGCGACTCCGTCGTCCATTGTCAATCGTCCATCGCGTGTTTAGGGTCTGCCTGACACTGCCTCTTTTCAAAACCACACCTGCCTGCCAGGAGTCCCATTGGAACGCATCACCTATCAGCTCGACAACGGCATCGACGTCATCCTTCAACCGATGAGCTCTGCTCCCGTCGTCGCCTGCAACGTCTGGGTCGGCGTCGGAAGCGCCGATGAAGAACCCCGGGAAGCCGGCCTGGCGCACGTCCACGAACACATGCTCTTTAAGGGCACCGAACGGCGCGGCGTCGGCGATATCGCCCGCGATGTCGAATCCGCTGGCGGCCGCATCAACGCCTTCACCTCCTTCGACCAGACCTGCTACTACGTGGTGCTCAGCAGTCGCTTCTTCGACGACGCCCTGGATATCCTCTCCGACGCCGTCGGCCACTCCTCGTTTGACGCCGACGAGCTTCAGAGCGAATTGGAGGTCATCCAAGAAGAGATCAAACGCGGCGAGGACAACCCCTCTCGCGTCAGCTCCCGGATGCTCTTTGAGACCGCCTTCCAGGAGCACCCCTATCGGCTTCCCGTCATCGGCACCTCCGAATCCGTCGACTCCTTTGAGCGCGACGACGTCGTCCAATTTTTCGAAAAACACTACGTCCCCGACAACCTGTCGCTGGTCATCGCCGGCGACTTCGAGGTCGACGACGCCAAACAGCGCATCGACGACTACTTCGGCGACTTCTCAGGGCCGGAACACCAGCGAAAGAGTCGACCTCAAGAGCCCCAACAGACCGCGCCCCGCGCCCGCTCGGACCGGCGCGACATCAAGCAACACCACCTGCGGATCGGCTTTCATATCCCCGAGATCCGTCACGACGACGTCCCGGCCCTCGATCTATTGAGCATCATCCTCGGCTCCGGCGACGCCTCCCACCTTCGGCGCACCATCCAGCGCGACGAGGAATTGACCCACAAGATCCACACCTCGGCATATACCCCGAAAGAACCGGGGATCATGGTCATCGGTGCCGCCTTTCAGCGCGACGACGATCGCGACCAGACGCGGCCGGTCGCCATCACCGGGCGCATCCTCGAGGAGACCTTTCGCTTCGCCAACGTCGACGTCGACTCCTCCGAACTCGACCGCGCCCGAACCATGCTCGAAAGCCAGGAGATCTACGGCAAGCAGACCATCGAGGGCCTGGCCATGAAGACCGGTCGCTACCGAATGGTCGCCGGCGACCCCGACTTCGAACAGGATTATTATCGCAAGCTGGCATCCGTCGACCCCGACGACATCCGCCGCGTCGCCCGCCGCTACCTCACCGTCGACAACGCCACGATCATCCACCTCGGCCCCTCCGACGAGCCGGCCGTCGATTCCGATGACCTCATCGATGCCGCCCGAAGCGCTGAGCAGTCGGCCCACTCCTTTGCCTCCGCTCCGTCGGTCAAGACCGATGACCACGGCGTCGCCCGCCTGCACATCGACGACGGACCGACCCTGGTCGTCCAGCCCGACGACAGCGTCGAGACCTTCTCGATTCGCGCTCTGACCCACGGTGGCACCCGCTTTGAGAGCGATGACACCGCCGGGCTCCACAAATTGCTGTCGCGCCTCGTCACCCGCGGCA
>CAYUPT010000497.1:0-3555 GCA_964446725.1 uncultured Bradymonadales bacterium
TTTCCGACGCGCACCGGCCGACTGTCTCTCCAGCCCGACAGATGGGGCAGTGTGCGCTCGGCGAGGTCGTGTTCGCCGGCGATGCCGTAGACGATCTGCATGTGATGGTGGCCCTCGATCTTGGTGAGTGCAGCGTGGGCCAAAAAATCGATGAATTTGTAGGCCTCATCGGGACAGGCGGCGACCCACAAGGCGTCGAGCGTAAAGCTGGCGTCGCGCACCCAGCTGTAGCGGTAGTCCCAGTTGCGCACGCCGCCGATCTCCTCGGGCAGCGAGGTCGTGGGCGCAGCAATAATGGCCCCCGTCGGATAGTAGGTCAGGGCCTGGAGGATGCGACCGCTGTGATGGATCTGTTCTTTCCAGGGGCCGTCGTAGGATTGATGCATCGATGACCAGTGGCGCCAGGCGTCGTTGGTGAGCTGGAGCTGCGCATCGATTTCGCTTCCGGTCCAGACCGAGGGGGCAGCGACGGGGCTGTCGGCGTGTTGGAGGGCGAAGCGACGGCATTGTCCGGCGTCGAGCTGAAAGGAGGTGTCGAGCCGGGATTGACCGACCTCGCAGGACAACTCGGTCGACAAGGTCCAGGTCGTGGCTCCACCGTGGGCGGTGATACCGCCGTCGACGGGGTACAGCAGGGATGCGATGAGACCGTATTCGGGGCGAGGATGGTAGTGGAAGGCGACGTCGACTCCACCGGATGTACAGCGGACTTCTCGAAGCAGGGCGTGTGGGGCTTCGGCGCCGAGTCGGTGGCCGTGGGGCTCGTCGTTGGGGCCGGTTGCCAGGGTGTCGGTGACGACCAGCGTTCCCCGCTGAGTTTCAAAAGTCGTCTCCAGCGTCAGAGTGCCTTCCAGATAGCGACGGTCGATGGTGGCGTCGGCGACGGGCCGAATCGACCAGTGGCCGCCGCGCTCATCGAGCAGACCGGCGAAGACGGCGGGAGAATCAAAGCGAGGCATGCACAGCCAATCGACGGAGCCGTTTCGGCTGACCAGAGCAGAGCCGTGACAATCCGATAATAATGCGTAGTCGGCGATGGGCTCGTGGGGCATCGGAGGGTCCGCGGATAGGAGCGACGGCGTGGGCGCAGTGCGAAATATGAGCACGAGAATGGGTTCTCAAACTCGATTCGCTGCCGCCGCGTCGGTTGTACGGACCGTACGGGGGCAATGGTTGTAGCAGACAAGGCTGATTTCCCGATAGCGCAAGGCATATCGGGGCCGGGATCGCGAGCAGGGGAGAGCCTCCCGGTGGCGACCTCATCGGACCTTGTGTCGGTGGTGAGCGAGTCTGGTCAGCTACAAGATTTGCGGGCCGAGGCGCGGTGAACGAAGGGAGGCATGGGGACGTCGAGGTTTTCGCCGATGGCGCGCAGGATGGCGACTTCGTCGGTGGAGACGACGTCGTCGAATAGGGCAATGTGAGCGCAGGCGTCGATGACGCTTTTTTTGATGCGGGGCGCCGCCATCGAGAGGCGCTCGAGGGAGGCGCCAATCATCTGGAAATCCCAGCGGTCGGAGGGGCGAAGTGAGATGCGGTCTCGGATCGTCTTCGGAAGATGATCGCGACCTGCGCGAAAGGCCTCGGAGGTACTGTGGGTATCGCGTTCGGCGGCGTAGGTGACGGCGGAGAGGACGTTTTCGATGTCGCGGCTGACCCCGGAGAATGAGCGAAACTGAACGGACTTGCGGTCGGCCTTCCCGAAGGCGATATTCAGATGGTGGAGGACCAGGCGCTGGAGGATGAATTCGCGAAAACTGACCTGGCCGTCGGCGTGGATGAGCTGGTCGGTGATGACCTGAAACTCCTCGAATTGTTCCTCCGTCAACCGGCGAAGTGTGGGGACGACGAGGTCCATAAGTGGAAGTCGGAAGCGATTGTCGAGGCGACGGATCAACTTCCAGAGTCGCTGCGTTTGTTGTTGGACGCTAGAACCGGCCTGTTGTTGGATGATACGGGCCTGTTTTGTGCGCTCTTTTTTGTCGGAATCCAATAACAGGAGATAGACGATAGCCACGGCACCGACGGGAGTGCTTCGGGCTTCGACAAGCGGCGGTGGAAGTTCGTCGAGAAGCGTTGCGCAGTACACCAGTTGTTCCGGCGAGGCGTTTCCGATGTGGTCGAGGACGTCATCGGCATCGACATCGTGGTCAAAAACCATGCCCGACGATGAGGAGTCATCAAATGCCGAACCGTCGGATACCGAGCCGTCGGCGCCTTCGGTGGTGTCGACAGACGGTGAGGGCCCGTCGCAGTCGAGCCCGGATCGGTTGGTTTCGGCGTCCAGCTTCTTGAATCCCAGATCGGGGTCGAAGGAGGGGGCAATGGCCTGGACCCGCTCCTCCAGGGAGGGATGGGTCATGGTGCTGCGCGACGAGATCTGGCCAAAGCACATATGACTGACCTCCTCGGCGTGGGCTGCTTTGAGACCGGAGCCGTAGGTGAAGCCGCCGATCTTTTTGAGTGCCCCGGCGAGTCCCTCGGGATTGCGGGTGAATTGAATGGCGGCGGCGTCGGCCAGGTATTCGCGTTGCCTGGAAATCGCTCCCTTGAGCAGTCGGCTGCACAACACGCCTCCGAATCCGGCGGCGGTCAATATGATCCCCGGAGGCATCAGGAACACCGATGCCCCCTCCTCGCGACGCCCGGGCCTGGTGAGGTTTCGGGGGATGGATTCCTTGAGGATCGTGCGCCCGGCGAGATAGATGGAGAGGATGCCGTGGATGAGGCCGATGATCCGGATATTCAGTCGCATATCCCCGTTTAAAATATGGCTGAATTCGTGGGCAATGACGCCCTGCAATTCGTCGCGCGTCAGTTGTCGGAGTGCGCCCCGGGTGACGGCGACAGCGGCGTCGTTGGCGCTATAGCCGGCGGCAAAGGCGTTGATGCCGGGTTCGCCATTGAGGACGTAGATGCGTGGAACTGGGACTCCGGAGGCCAGGGCCATCTCCTCGACGATATTGACGTAGCGCCGGGTCAATGCATCGGGCGCCGAGGCGTCGACTTCCGAGCCGCCGAGTTCATCGGCGATGACAGAGCCGCCCTTTTTGAGGGTATTGGTCTTCCACATGCTGCCGGTGGCAATGACAGCGAGGGTCAATGCCACAGATGTGATGGCCACCGGCCAGTGGATGGAAAAGACCGGGTTGTCGATCGCCAGAAAGTGGAAGACCTCCAGGCGATCGGCAAACATCAGCGACCCCGCATCGACGATGATTCCGATGGCGACGTAGGAGCCGACGGATAAAAAAGCGACGACCCCGACAAAGAGCAACACCAGATGCACCGTCTTGCGGCGCGCCTGGTCCTGGCGGTCGAAAAAGTCCGTGGCCTGTGCGTTGGGGAGAGACATCGCCTATGCTCCGGGGAGACATCGTGTGTACATCGAATGCGGTAGCACCAACTATCCCAGCAATGCAGTGTTTTTTCCATCGACCATTTATATGATTTCGGTCCAGTTTTGATTGAGGTCCCGTCGGGTCTGATGCTCAGTCCCGGAACCGCGAGTCGAGAGGGCATACCATGGAATTGGAATTACCGCGCGGGATTCTG
>CAYUPT010000498.1:0-3541 GCA_964446725.1 uncultured Bradymonadales bacterium
AACGGTTTCGACAACGTGTTTTTCCTCGTTGTACGCCGGCACCAGAATCGTCACCGGCGGTGTACTCTCCTCGAGCAGAACTGACGGATCGAGCTCCGGCAGACGCATCGCCTGGTGACGGGCGATCTCGAGGACCGCCAAGATGATCAACACCGTGTAAAATGACTGAAGCGCCACGAAGTACGCCAGCACTCCCACTTCGAATACAGTGGTCAATTCATTGAAGGTTATCATTTTCATACTCCGCAAGATGGAATTCGATTCCATCATGTCGCCGCGGACACTTCGTCACGCGATACAACCATGGACCCAGAGCCAACCGCTTGGCCATCGCCTATCGACGGCCGCCACGGCCAGGGCTCTAGGATGTATTTGTTACGCCTGCTTGCTCGGTCGGTCGATTCTCTCCGGCCGTCGCTGCCGCGGCGTCGTTCACCACAGGCTCCGACCGGCCCGTTGCCTCATCTAGCTGAACCAGAGCCCAGCGGGCATTTTCCCGCACCCAGAATTGAGCGTCCCGCGCCGCCTCCTCGAGCTTTCGCCGGGTCTGCGCACTTCCGATGCGCCCCAGGCCTTTGGCAGCCTGTGCGCGCACTTCCCATTGCTCGTCGTCGAGAAGCCGGTTGAGTATCTGTCGGCCCCCTTCACCGCCGAGGCTTGCAGCGATACGCGCCGCTCCCAGACGCTGCTCCAACTCCGGGTGGTCCACCATCGGTTCCAGGTGTTGGACCACCGACTCCAGGCCTCCCTCGGCCGCGACCTGCAATAAAATGCGCAGGACTCGCGGAGTAAAGCCACTCTGGTTACCACTGACGAGTTGTTCCATCTGTGGCGTCGACAGGGCTCGAAACGCCGCATAAATCGGTTGCTCCATCGTTCGGCGCTCAATTTCGACGCCCTCCAGAGCCAGCGCTACGCCCCGCCCGCTGTCCAGCCCCGCCAGCACCTGGACGGCCGCCATCCGAAACCGGTGATCCTCTTCGTCTGCGACGGCATCTAAAATCGCCTCCTCCACGCTCCTATCGCAGTACACAAAGAGACGACGAATCGCCCCCAGGCGTTGGCGCGTCGAGCCCTCCACCAGGTTCTCGCACTCCCGATTTGCAAACCCGCACTCCTTCCATATCGCGTACGCTGCGTCCTCGAGCTCCGTTCCCGATAATTCGAGAAGGGCATCGCGAAGCGTGTCCGTGCATTTCAATTCGCTCTGGTCAAACCACTGAACCGGCGTCTTCTCACTTTTTCCGACCTGCTCCTCGATCAAATGACGGATCTCTCTACACCGCGTGTCGTACCGCTTGCGCTGGCGAGTCTGCCAGGACAGCGCGGTGATCATCGCCGCGATTGCCGTCATTTCGACGACAATCAAAATGATCAATACTCGGTATCCGCGGTTCTCCCAGGCGGCCAGCAAAATCTCGACAAATTCATTCACAGCGACTCCATTTTGGCGACCGAAGGCCGGCGTACCACTCGAAACAAACTGCCGGCATCATCACTGTTACAACATTCAACACAAGCCAATAATCGTCCCCGTGTCTCAAAAGGCAATAGCGGAGTATAACTTTTGTTACGATTCTTCTATTCTGGCATCCGTCGCGACCGCGAGATGTGGATTTCGACGCCGTACGTCAATGCTTTGCTGTGGACACCATCATGATTATCGACTCCCTGTGGACTCGCCGCCTTTCGGTACAGACGCAATATGCCGTGGTAGCCGGTTTATTCGCCCTGGTCCTCACCGGATGTGGCGGCGAAGATCCCGAGCCCGACGAACCGAAATCTCCGATGCCCTTCCAGACTACCGACGACCACCTGGCCGTCGAAAATGGCGACGACTACCGACCGATCTTTATCAAAGGCGCCAACCTCGGCGTTGCCGTCCCCGGAACCCAGGCCGGCGAACTGGCGGCGACCTACGACGACTACCGACGCTGGTTCGAGCAGATGCGCCAGGCCGGCATCAACGTCGTGCGCATCTACACGCTGCACTTCCCCCGGTTTTATGAGGCGATTTCAGACCACAACCGCAACAATCCCGACGATCCGCTGTACGTCATGCACGGCATCTGGCTCGACGAGGACAATCCATCCCTCGATCTGGTGGACATGACCGAGCAATTCGATGACGCCATCGAGGAGACCGTCGACAGCGCCCACGGCGACCGCTCCATCGACCATCGCTTCGGCCGCGCCTACGGCGACTACACCACGGATATCTCGCGCTGGATCATCGGCTGGATCATCGGCCGCGAAGTCCACCCCCACGAGGTGGTCACCACCAACGACGCCCACCCAGAGATGACGGACTTCGACGGCGACTTCTTCGCCGTCGACAACGCCGATCCCATTGAAGTCTGGTTCGCACAGCGGCTCGAAACCCTGGTCGACCGCGAACGCCACCGACACGGCGTCGATCGCCCGGTCAGCGTCTCCTCCTGGCCGACTCTCGACCCCATCGACCATCCCACCGAGAGCAGCGATTTTAGCACCGAGGAGATCGCCTCCTTCGATATCTCCCGCATCGAAGCCGTTGACGCCCCCGGTGGCCTCTTTGCCACCTACCACGCCTATCCGTACTACCCGGATTATATCGTCGACGACCCCGATTACCGCCAATTCGAAGACGAACAGGGACCCAATTCGTACCTGGGCTATCTGACCCGCCTGCACAGCCACTACAGCGACATCCCGCTATTTATCGGCGAATTTGGCGTCCCCTCGAGCTGGGGCAATGCGCACTGGGGTTACGAGGGCATGAATCACGGCGGTCACGACGAGGTCGACCAGGGCGAGGTCAACGCCCGACTGCTTCGCACCATCCACGACACCGGCACCGCCGGAGGCGCCGTCTTCGCCTGGATCGACGAGTGGTGGAAGCCGACCTGGATTACCGACCCCTTCGATTTTCCGCGCCAGCGCCGACCGCTGTGGCACAATGCCGTAGCCCCGGAACAAAACTTCGGTCTCGTCGCCTACGAATCCGATGAGCCCGAATTCCAATCTCCGCCCGACGTCCAGACCCAGGCGCCCATCGGCGATATCGAAACCGCCACCGACGAGAGTTTCTTTCGGGCCCGCATTCATCTGACCAACTCCATCGATGACCAACTGGTCGTCGGCTTCGACACATATCGCGACGATTTGGGTGAATCGATGCTACCCGACGGCACCGAACCGGGCCGCCGCAGCGAATTCGCCCTTGTCATCGACGACACCGACAGCGCCGAATTGTACGTCACCGAGGCCTACGACCTCTTCGGCATTGCCCTTGGAACCTCGGCGCCCCATCAACTGTTCCGCTCCGTCGCCACCGACGGCGAGCCCTGGACGATGGTCCAGTGGCAAAACGGACACACCCGCGAAAGCGACGACGGCCAGTACAGCTTCGATCCACCATTCCACGACATCGGCGACCTCCAGATCCGCGATGCCGACGCCGACCCCTCGAGCCACGATGCCGTCGTCGTCGACGACGACTCCATCGACATTCGCCTTCCCGGGTCATTGCTCAACGTGGTCGATCCCTCGCAGCGCACCG
>CAYUPT010000499.1:0-3536 GCA_964446725.1 uncultured Bradymonadales bacterium
TCGGAGCTGCAGTACATAAACGAGTCGCAGTCACTGTCGCCACTGCACTCGCCGGGGGCGGTCTCACAGAAGCTCATCGGCAGGTCGCCGGAGTCACTGAAGTTCAGATAGCTGTGATCCCAGAAGTGATTGGGGCCATAGGTCTCGACGTAGGCCTCCAGATCGAGATTGACGTCCCAGGGGCAGTCGGGGACATCGACTTCGGCGGAGGCGTCGAAATACGACGACAGCGGAATCAGGTCTGCTTTCTTGTCGCCATCGGTCCCTTCGCCTTCGCGAATGGCGATGCCGATATCGAGGGCCATGGCAATGTCGGCGTTGATCGCGCCGTCGCCGTCGGTGTGATTGGTCGTCGTCAGCCCGTGATCGTAGTACGGCGTGGTGTCACTGCCGGTCAGGACCTGCTGTTTGACGCCGGCTTCCACCATTCCGGTGGCCGTAAAGCGCTGGTTGAATTCGCCTTCGCCGTGACCGCTGACGCCGAGCTGCCCGCTCAGATAGGGGTCGATGGTATATTTCTGGGGAAGATACGAGATGTCGATGACGTAGGGGTCTGCGAGTCGAAACTCGGGGATATGCCGGTTGAGATTGAAACTCTCTTCGGCCTCGATAAACCACTCGAAGGCCAGTTCGGCATCGCCGTCGGCGTGGACGCCGAATTCGACGTTGTCGAAGTTGACCGACCAGCTGACGGTCAAAAGAACACCGAGTTCGACGCTGGCCTCCAGAAGTTCGGCGGTCACCCAGCCCTCGTCGATTTCAAGGGCCTCTTCATCGGCGAAGTCATAGCCCCAGTTCGCGGAGGCGATTTCGCGGTCGCCGTCGACCAGTTGCTGTTGAGCCTGAGCGATGTCGCCGTCATTCATCTCGACGAGGACTTCGCCGTCGTCGGTGCGGCTGAGGGTGGCCGGAATTTCGGCTTCGAATTCACCGCGCTCGACGATGTCGGTCAGCTCCGGCTCCGAGCCCCGAAGTTCGAGCCGGTGGCCGTCGACTTCCACGTCATCGATATACAGCCAGAAGTCGCGGTCTTCGATATAGATGACGTCGCCGTGCTGGCGGTCCGCCAGGGGGCCGGCGTCGTCGATATCGACCGACAGCCGGTGGTCGCCGTCGATGCGGAGTCGATCGGCATCGTCGAGCTCCAGTTCGTAGACATGGTCGTGAAAAACGATGGGTTCCGTGGGCTCGGCGGTGATGCGCTGAAGCTCGGAGTCGGCGTCATCGACTTCGACGTCCGATTCAACGGGGGGTTCGCCGACGAGTGAACAGCCGGCCAGAAGGCCCAGGCTGATTAACGCCAGCCATGTTGAAGGGCGAGTAAAACAGTGGTTGGTGCGCATGGAAGATACCTTTGTTGGGCGTTGATTCATCAACAATCGTGGTGCAGAGCGTTGGGCCAAAGGCAGTGGGAGCCGTCGGCGACTCCCACTGCATCATCGGTCAGCAATTGTCACCGCTGGCGTTGGGTACGCAGTACGTATAAGTGATCGGCATCTCGTCGTAGTCGCGCTGGAGGGTGCCGCCCAACTCCTGGGTCGTCTCACCTTCGTGTTCCAGATCGATGGTGTAGTCGACCTCGTTTTGGTCGGTCAGCGCCTGGTCGGCCAGTTCGCTATTTTCGACCACGTAGAAGCGATAGGTCCCGGGTTGCGGATCTTCGATGACCGCGTTTTCGACATAGTAGTCGCGGGTTTCACCGTCGTCGCAGATTCCGCCGCAATTCCACTCCGTAAACGGTTCGTCGTTGCCGGAGGGTACGCTGTAGGGCTGGGTCGCCGAGTTCGGCGGCTGCACATACAGGTTCAGATCGACCGGTGCCGACCAGTTGAGGGTCATGCGAAGTCCCTCGCTCTCGACACAGGTCTCGGCGATGCAGCGCTCGCCGGCCGAACACTGGCTATCGTCGGAGCAGCCGGTTTGAGCGCCGTCGAAGGCCGGGGTCTCCGGAGTCTGGCCACAGAAGGTGTCCAGGAAGCTAAAGGCGCTGATATCGTTGAGCTGGCCCTGCTGTCGCCACAGGTAATTGGGCCCGTAGATGTAGGTGTCACCACTGGAGGAAAAGAGGCCAAAGTCCAGATCGTAGTCCAGAAGGCCCGCCAGGTAGATGCCGATATCGTAGGGGCATGCCGGTGGATTGATGGTCGCCTCGGCATTAAAGACTCCGCGCAGCGGTTGGACACCGACATAGCGCGTGCCGAGGTTGTCGGGATTGACTTCCCCGTCGGCCACATCGTCGAAGTCGCTGGCGCTGACGCCGTAGAGTCCGACACCGACGCCGGCCCAGGCGTTGAAGTTGGCACCGATCTGACCGCTGGTCTCGAATTCGAAGGTGTCGTCGACCTTCTCGAGATATTCGCTGCGTCCCGACGGTGGGCTGATGCCGCTGGGGACACCGAGACTGGCGCCCGCCATATATTTGCGCTCGTAGTCGCGCATGGCCGCCGCCGCATCAAAGCCGAGTTCCAGTCCGAATTCGGTAAAGGCGTACAGCCCGAAGTCCAACGGCCCCAGCGAGAATGCCAGGTTCGGAATCGGGAAGGTGAACTCTCGAATATAATCCCAGTTGAGCTGGGCGGTGACCGTCAGTTCGGCACCAAAGTCGAAGGTAAACTCACCGTCGATCTCAACGGCGACTTCCGGATCCCAGGGCGTCAGCGACAGTGTGAAATCAAAACTCGGCGAATAGGACACCGACAGGTCGGTAAGCCCAAAGCAGGCGTCGATGTCGTAGTCGTAGGAGCCAGAGCCCTCGGCAACACCCCAGGGCTTGTCTTCTTCGTACTCGTATTCGTCGTCGCCGGAGGCTTCGCCGCAGCGTTTGAAGGCCGGGCAATCATCTTTGCAGCTTTGAGGATCGGATTCGCTTTCGCACTGCTCCATGCAGGCCGGGTCTTTGAGTTCGGCGCCGAATTCGGGCAGATCGGGAAGCAGAATGTCTTGGAATACCTCGGCGAGCCATCCCGACATCTCGTCGGTGGCACCGCCGATATCCTCCGGGGTTTCGGCTTCGGCACCGATTTCGAAGTTCTCGCAAAGCTCCTCGGTGGTGGGGTTGTTGCTCTCCTGATAGGCGTCTTCGGCGGCGTCGTGGAGTTTGTCGTACAAAAAGTGGTCGAAGCATACGACGTTCGGCGGCGTCGGCGGAGCCGGGTGTGATTCGTCCTCATCGAGGTCCGGATCCAGGGAGCTCAGGTAATTGGAGAATTGCGATTCGTAGGACGAGCGCTCACTGCCGCCATTCCAACCCAGCTCGGAGGTGCAACTGCTTTTGGCATCCTCAAAGACATCTTCGTGCTCCTCGTCGACCTGGTATTTAAAGCCGTCGAGCCAGTTGTGGTGACTCGATTCTTTGTAGCCATATTCGTTTTGGCGGGAGACGTACCAGTCTTCGTCGTCGTCCAGGGAATCGACCTCATCCCACATGCAGTCTTCGCCGAGGGTCTGGTGGAAGTGGTCGATATCCTGGTTGAGATAAGGATCGAGCATGTCGAAGTCATCGGGGACCGCATAGCCGGGCTGGACCGATAGATGGA
>CAYUPT010000500.1:0-3535 GCA_964446725.1 uncultured Bradymonadales bacterium
TACTGACGTCATTTTCGTCGAAGCAGACGCCACCGACGCAGACCTCGGCGCCGGCGCAGTCGGAGCTGGCCGAGCACAGCAGGTCATCGTCGTCAAAGGCGCAGTAGTTGTCGACACAGGGCGTATCACCGGGGCAATCGGCGCTATCCGTGCATTGCTCCAGGTCGTCACTGCCCATGCAACTGCTGTTAACGCAGACCTCACCGCCCGAACAGTCGGACTGCGAGGTGCAGGTCGTCGGACCGCCATCGGTGCAGGCCGGGTCATCGGCGCAGTAGGGATCATCACAGTCGACGAGGCCATTATTGGTATTGTCCTGACCGTCGTCGCAGACCTCTTTGTACGCCTCGCGCTGGTGGGCGTTGAGGTCGTGGGTGACATCGAATTCATCGACCTCGAAATCGGGGGCTTCGACCACCACTTCCACGTGGAAGCCGTCGGTGCCATCGACGTTGAAGTCGTGTCCCAGGACTTCCAGCGACTCCTGGTTGCCGGTATCGGCGTCCGTCGCCCAGACGGTGACTCGATACATGAAGTCGAAGATGGTGTACGGCGAGCTATCGAGCTGAATCATGCCGGCACCGGTCAGGTAGGTACCGGAGGCATCATCGGGCTGGGCCTTCTCACCGATCTGAAGTTCGTCGATGGCGTAGGGGCTGCTCGACTCGAAGACCAGCGTATCGAAGGGGATGTTCAATTCGATTTCATCGCCGATCGACGCTCCGTAGGCGAGTTCGATGGTCTCATAGATTCGGCCGATTTGCGGCGTCAACTGAGTACCGGTGGCCGTGGTTCGTCGAGTATCGACGTCGATGTCACTGCCGAGTCCGCGGACCAGTGTGGTGCGGTCGGCATCACTGCCGTTGAACAACACACCGGCAAGCGGGGTATTCGACCAGTTACTGTCGGCGGGGTCCGTCGGATCGAGCGGATCGGAATCCATCTCATTGACTTCCTGACCGTCGGAGTATCCGTCGTTGTCAGTATCCGGATCGAGTGGGTTGGTGCCGTATTCGTAGATCTCCTCGTAGTCGGTCAATCCATCACCGTCGCTGTCGCGATTCTGAAGGACGTCGGTGGCGTAGTCCGAGGGATCGGCCGGGGTGTCGGCGTCGAGCGGGTCGTAGCCGAAGGCGATTTCGACGGCATCGGGCACGCCGTTTCCATTGCTATCGGAGTCGAGCAGCTCGTCCCAGGCGTAGTCCGCCGGGTTGGCCGGTGTATTCGAATCGAGGGGATCGTAACCGAAGGCAACCTCGATGAAGTCGGGAACACCGTTGTCGTTGGTATCGATCGTCCAGTACGGAAAGTAGAATTGCGGGTCATCGGCATCGTTGATGTCCGATCCGTAGATGAAGATCTCTTCGTAATCGGAGACCCCGTTTCCGGCACTGTCTCGAGCCAGCAGCTCCGAGGTGGAGTAATCGTCGGGATCGGCGGGCGTGTCGGCATCGGTCGGATCGTAGCCGTAGGAGATTTCGACGGCATCGGGCACACCATTTCCGTTGGTGTCCTGATCGATCAACTCCTCCCAACTGTAGTCATCGGGGTTGGGCGGTGTATTCGGATCGGTGGGATCATAGCCGTAGGCCTCTTCGATTTCGTCGGGGACACCGTTTCCGTTGGTGTCTTCTTTGTCGTCGACGACGTATTCCGGTTCGTCGGGATCGTTCCAGCCATCGGAATCGTTGCTGGAGCCGCTGTCGGGGCATGCTCCCGAACCGTCGATCTTCTCGTCGTCGCCATCGGCATCGGCGAGGACCAAAAAGCTGGCGCCACCACAGGCCGTGACTTCGAAGTCGTCGGAGCCGGCGGTACCGGAGAGGCTGGCGCTGGTCCGTGAGCAACTTCCGTCGGCACACAGGTCCCAGGCGCGCTGAACGACATCGACCTCTTTGACCTGCCCCGGATCGAGGTCGACGAAGCGCTGAATGTCGACTTCTTCTTGCTGCGCCGGGTTTTCGGGCATCGGGATGCAGGCGTCGTCGGGGGTGTCCTCGCGGAATGCAATCGGGAAGCTGTCGCCCTCGCCTTCCATCGAGAGGGCAAAGCCGGAAGCCGCCGGATCCGGGACTTCACAGGCGCCGTCATCTAGTTTCTGGACGCCGGCGTGCTTGCGTTCACAGGAGTTGTCGTAGGTGATTTCATCGCAACCACACTCCGGATCGAGTTCGACCTCTTCGCAGTCCTCTGGAACGTCGCTCGGTTCGTAGTCCGCCTCACAGACCTCGTCGGGATTGGGGTCTGGCGGGGGGACCGGTCCAGTTTCGATGGGGCTTTCGGTATTGGAGCTGGTGACGCGAAAGACGCCCTCGAAGGGGTCGTCGGAGTTATTCGAGACTTCATAGGTCACCACGCGCGGCACGCCGGGAGGGGCGGTGACGATGCCACCGTCGGTGACGACGTTCATATCGATGGCCGGCGAATTGGAATTCGACTGTGAGGAGCGCGTGGCGCAGACGGCCTGGTCGGCCACATCGGTCGTCGCCGTCTGGCCGCTGTCGAGAGTGACGGTCACTTCACCGGTCAACTCGCAGTAGCGCTGAGCGCCGGAGTCGAGGTTGATATCCATCGGAATCTCATTGAGTCCCTGCTCAATGCTGGTGGAGTAACCCATCTGACCGGCGATCGCCGTATCCTGGGTTTCGGTCTCCTGGCACTCGGCCTGGATATCGAACGACGCCGTCGCCCCCTGCGAATTGCAGCGAGGGTCGGCGCCGGTGACCGTCAAAAATAGCCCGGATTTAAAGTCGGCATGGACCGAATTCGTCTCGTCGTTGAGCGCGGTCTCGGTGACAGCCAGAGAGGGATTGACCGCCACACCGCATTGCGGAGGCGGTGGAGTTCCAGTACAGGCTTCCGCCTGTGAGGTATCCAATATCGAAAGTAACGCGAATGATATCCCGACACACGCCATTAAGGCGCAAAATTTCGCCACTCTCATCTCTATCTCCAGCCAGTTAAAGATCGATCAACACTCAGAGGCAACACGCTGTAACATTAACTTGCTCACAGGTTAGCAATTGACCGGTGGACTTGTAAAAGACCATATTAGAATCCACGATCTTTCCGATCTGGCGACGTCTAAACCCGCAAGCGGCGGGCCTTCAACGCCGGCCAGAGCGAGACTCTGAAGGTGGTGAAGATCCGACGGGAGCCGACAGGACAAAACACGGCTTTCCTCGACTATCGGAATATCACCTCGCTCGACAACGCCCATGTCCCTGACCGGGACTTCGACGTATCAAGAACCGATGAAAGCAACGCTCTACAACGCATTACTGGTCGGGGCCGGAGGCGCACTGGGCACGCTTTTTCGGCAGATGATCAACATCTGGACATTCGTCCCGGCCTGGCCGGTGGGAACGATTGTCGAGAACCTGTCGGGCGCCCTTCTACTCGGAGTCGTCAGCGGGTTTATTGCGACTCGGGCCGACGCCCCGGACTGGCTTCGCACCGGCGTGGCCACCGGTTTTTGCGGTGGCTACACCACCATGTCGACATTGGCCTCGGACACATTTGTCGTCGCCGTCTA
>CAYUPT010000501.1:0-3529 GCA_964446725.1 uncultured Bradymonadales bacterium
GACTTCCAACACCCGGAAGTCGTGCTCGTACATCGGCTCCGGTTCCATGAGGCGATCGACGAAGGCATCGGCCAGCCCCAGAAGACAGGCCGTATAGCTATCGGAGACCTCGACGACTTCGACGGGCATGCCGCGATGGGCGAAGACCTCGCCGGCGACTTTCGGGTACGGCGTCGCAATGCGCAGATGAGGCTTAGTCGTCAAACTCGCAAATGATTCGCCGCGGGGAGCGGCCAGAACCATTGGATACTCACCGAAGGGAAAGGTGTAAGGCCGCCACACCGCGGACTTGGTCTCCTGGAGCAAGTCGGTACTCATCACTCCCAGATGACTGATGGCGTGTTCTACGTAGGTGCCGACGTCGGCGGCATCGAGGCGAAAGATCTCGAATGTGAAATTGCATTGGAGCGGATCGCCGACGTCGTGCAACCCCGGCATCTCCAGATCGGGCATCTCGAAGCCGCAGCTTCGAAAATGTTCGCAGATGTCGTCCAGTTCGTTGCTGACCGGAAGCGCCATTCGAAGGTGTTCGGAACGCGTCATTTAGACTCCTCGTCGCTGCGAGCGACGATTCGGGTCGACATATTATTCCGGCGCCGGTCCAGGGCCTCTTCAAACCCGTCGGCCGGGTCGTCGGTCTGGACGGCCACCACCTGATGATCGCGGCGCTTGCGGGCGTTTTTCGCCATTTTCGGATCCAGTAGCTCCACCAGGGTCTCCAGGGAAAATGAAAACCCGACGGCCGCCGTATCGGAGCCGAATTGACCGATCAATTCATCGTAGCGACCGCCCCTTGCAATGCGCCGACTGGCCCCTTCGGAGACCACACTGAATCCGATGCCGGTGTAGTAGCCCGGCCCGTCGAGTTCGCCGAGGTCGATACGCACCTTGGAACCATAGCCCAGTTCATCGACGGTGCGCTCCACATCGCGCAGATACTGAATACGGTCTTTGACGTCGTGGTGGCCGTCGAGGGTCTGCTCGATGACATCCAGTTGCTGGAGACCGCCCTCCAGTCCGGCGAGCACCGAAATGGCGTCGATAAATTGCTCGCGAGTCCCCAGGTTGTGCAAGATACGGCGCACTTCGTCGGGATCGCGAGATAAAATCGCCTCCTCGACATCTCGCCGTATCCGGCTCGGTGCTCCGGAGGCGCTGAGCAACAACTTCGCCAACCGATGGTCGCCGAGGTTGATGTGAAAACGCCGCAACCCCAGCCGCTCCAGGACTTCCAGGACGATGAGCAACACTTCCACATCGGCGACGACCCCGCGGCGCCCGATCAACTCCGCGCCCAGTTGATAGCTCTCGACTTCGGAGGCGCCAAAGGCCCGCTCGACGCGCACAATTTTGTTGGCGTAACTGACGCGCAGTGGCAGTGGAAGCCCCCGAAGCTGATAGGCGTAGGTCTTGGCGACCGCCGGCGTCACGTCGGGGCGCAGCACCATTAAATTGCCGTCTCGGTCCACAAAGCGAAAGCTGCGCGCGATCTGATCTTCGTCGAGGCCTCGCTTGAGCGCATCGAAATGCTCGAGCAGCGGAATCTGAATTTCGCGACATCCCCAGCCCCCAAAGACCTGCATGGCCTGCGCAGTGACCTGGCGGCGAAGACTCACCGACCGGTCCAGTGCCGGGGTCGATTGTTGAAAATCGAACAAAATGAAGTCCGTCGGTTGCGGTAGATGACCAGTTCAATACCTGATCCTTGTTATCGATCCGCGACTCGCAATGTCAATCAGTGTCGCGGAGGCGCGACGTCAGAAAAAGGCGCTGTGTCACGGAGACACGGCGGCAATCGTTCGCGCGAGTACGACTGCCCGGTGTAGTCGCGAAGTGCTCGAAATATGGGACCCATGCCGGCCACAACAACTATTCAACCCCCGCCGGAGCTTCGTCGCACAGTTCGCGTTGCGCCAAATTTTTTGCTATCCCGCCGCTATCGAATCACCGTCAATTCTTCCACGGAGTATGTTGGTGAACTGGAAACGACGTTTTTTCAAAGGAAATAAGGTCTGGGTCCAAGTCGACGATGCCGACGAACCGGTCGTCGAGGACGGCCGGGTGCCGATGCGGTATCAAAACAGCGACGACGCCAAAATTTACAACGCCCACCCCGACAATATTTCGTCGGAGCCGGCCGACGTCGTCGACGGTCCGTTTGATGGATCGCTGGCGCCGGCCCGATCGACGGGAACAAAATCGACGGATAGCGCCATTACAACCCCCGAGGTCCCCGACGCCGAAGGCCCGCTGCGGCAATCGGCGGTCGTGCCCGACGAGTTGTGCAGTCTCGACGATCCGAAAGCCAATATTGTCGAGATTCACACCGACGGCGCCTGTTCGGGCAACCCCGGCCCCTGCGGCTACGGCGTGGTGATGCGCGATGGACTGTACTACCGCGAATTCCAGCAGTACATCGGGCGCGGCACCAACAATATTGCGGAGTTGATGGCGATCAAAGTCGCCTTGTTGGCCGTCGAAGACCGGGCTCGCCCGGTTCAGCTGTACACCGACAGTCGCTACTGCATCGGCGTCTTGACCAAGGGCTGGAAGGCGAAGGCCAACCGCTCATTGATACTGTCCATTCGCGAGTTGCTCGACACATTCGACGACGTCGAACTGCTCAAAGTCGCCGGTCACTCCGGCGAGCCACTCAACGAACGCGCCGACGATCTGGCGACAAGTTCGCTCAACGATGCCGAGGGTTGATCAACGATGACCAGTCCAGAAGACTCCGATATCGAGGCCCGGGTCGCCGAGGCCAGCTCCTTTGTGGACCGTATCACCGAGGCCCTCTCGGGCATTGTTATCGGCCAACAATACATGATAGAGCGACTCCTCATCGGGCTTTTGACCGGTGGCCACGTGTTGCTCGAGGGCGTCCCGGGGCTGGCCAAGACGCTGACGGTGCGCAGCCTGTCGGCATGCATCGACAGCGACTTTCAGCGCATCCAGTTTACACCGGATCTGCTTCCCGCCGACCTGGTGGGAACCATGATCTACGACCAGAAAAAACAGACCTTCGTGGCCCGCAAAGGACCGGTATTTACCAACTTTCTGCTCGCCGATGAGATCAACCGAGCGCCGGCCAAAGTCCAGTCGGCGCTTCTGGAGGCGATGCAGGAACGCCAGGTCACCATCGGCGAGACCTCCTATCAATTCGACGAGCCCTTTTTGGTGTTGGCGACCCAAAACCCCATCGAACAGGAGGGGACCTATCCGCTTCCGGAAGCGCAGGTCGACCGCTTTATGCTGATGCTGCGCGTCGACTATCCGGAGCGCGACGAAGAGCGCCAGATCATGGAGCTGGTCACCGAATCAAAATCGATGCCCCGCCCGGAGCCCGTCGTCAGCCCCTCCGAGGTTTTGGAGGCCCGCGATATCGTTCGCAACATCTACATCGACGACAACCTCAAGGACTACATCGTCGATCTCGTCTTCGCGACGCGCTATCCCGGTGACTACCAGTTGCAAAATATCGAGCGCTACATCGACTACGGCGGCAGTCCCCGGGCGACCATCTTTTTGA
>CAYUPT010000502.1:0-3525 GCA_964446725.1 uncultured Bradymonadales bacterium
GACGACAGGGCGAAGAGCGCCAGGGCGGACTGGCAATCCGCGCTCCTCGAGAGGCCAAGGCGGACAAGTCAGTCCGCGCTCGTGCGCCCGAGTGTGTACTTCATAGATGGTGGAAATCCGTCCACAGCAAGCCCAGCTTTGAAGTTGAAGGTCAGAGCGGCGTCGACAGCGACCCAACCCCCGGCGATCGAGCTTCACAAATTGCGGGCCCGCGATTGACATCTGACAACTCGCCCCCAGATTTTGCTCGAATTCAATGATTGATACGGCGAATAGGCCGGATACACGGGAGCGATACATGACGACCAGGCTCTACGGACTGGGGACGGCTCTGCCGGAACACACGGCGACGCAGGACCACTCACAGGAATTTATGCGCCGCGTCTTCCAGGCCCGAACCAGCGGGGTCGAACAAGAGCGGGCTCTGATGTACCTGGAGGCCATCCACGAAAATTGCGGCGTCGAGCGCCGCTACAGCGTCGTCGAGGATTTTACCCGCAGCGATCCCGACCAATTTACCTTCTTTCCTAAAAACTGGAGCCTGGAACCGGTGCCGTCGACGCGCCGAAGAATGGAGATCTACGAGTCCAAGAGCATCGAATTGGCGGAATCAGCGGCTCGCAGCGCCCTCGACGATGCCGATGTGTCGGCCGATGAGGTCACGCATCTGGTCTTCGTCTCCTGTACCGGACACTTTGCGCCGGGACCGGATATTCTGCTCGTCAATCGGTTGGGCCTGTCGCCGCAGACGCGCCGAACGGTCATCGGCTTTATGGGCTGCTACGGGGCGTTTAACGGCCTTCGAAGCGCCGATCAGATCGTTGCCTCCGACCCGGATGCCGTCGTTCTCGAGGTCTGCGTCGAGCTATGCACTCTGCACTACCAGCTCGACGTCAGTCCGGAGACCATCATCAGCAACAGCCTATTTGCCGACGGCGCGGCCGCCGCCGTCTACGGCGCCGAACGGCGCTCCGATGGCGGCTACGCCGACATTGCGACCACGCACTGTCAGATCGGCGATGACAGTCTCGACATGATGCAGTGGCATATCGGCGATACCGGTTTTTCGATGGGCCTCGATGCCGATGTTCCCGACGAATTGGCCAAAGGCGGCGCTCCATTTATCGATGCCCTCGCCGACCGGGCGCGAATGAGCCGCGATGACATCGGCGCCTGGCTCGTCCACCCCGGCGGCCCGCGCATCGTCGATGCCATCGCTGAGGTCGCCGAGCTCGACGACCAACAGGTGGCCCTGTCGCACTCGATTCTTCGCGACTTTGGCAATATGTCGAGTTCTACCATTCTCTTTGTGCTGCGCCGGTATCTCGACCGACAGCCCGACGCCGGCCCCATGGCACTGCTGGGCTTTGGACCGGGGCTGACGATGGAAGGCGCTATTTTGAATCCGGTGTAATGGGAGTCATGAGTCGATGTTTGTAGATTTTGAAAGTCGCAGTAATCGCCCCGAAAAGATGGATGATCCGTCGTTGTCGCCCAGACAACTGGAGCGAACGCTCCGCGATCTGGCGGCACTCAACGACCAGATCTGGGGGCATCGACCCACCATCGACGGCATCGAAGCGCTCGTCGGCGACCGCGATTCGGTCTCGATCCTCGACGTGGGCACCGGATTTGGCGATGTCCCGCGTCGGATCGCAGACTGGGGCGCCAGACAGGGCGTGGACGTCCAGGTCACGGGAATCGACCTGTCGGAGACCACCGTTGAATGCGCCCGCCGCCACTCCCGAAGCTATGACAACGTCGAATTTCGCCGGTGCAACCTCTTCGAGTTGGCCGACGAAGAGCAATACGACATCGTCCACGCCGCGCTGATGCTCCATCACCTCGACGACGCCCAGATCGTCGACGGGCTTCGGGCGATGTACGACGCCAGCCGACTGGGCATGGTCATCAACGATCTACACCGCCATCCCATCGCCTACTTCGGCAGCCATCTGCTGTTGCGGATGCTCTCGGAGAATCCAGTCATCCACCACGACGGCGCATTGTCGATACTGCGCGCTTTTACCGGGGACGAACTGCGCGAATACTGCCGGCGGGCCCATATCGCCGAGCCTCGGCTGCGCTGGTGGCCTCTATTTCGCTGGCAGCTCATTGCCGGGCGCTGACCGTTGGGAATTGCTGTTGGAGGCTACTTTTATGCTGCCATCTCGATCACAGATCGCCGTCGTCGGCGCCGGCCTCGCCGGCTCGTCGGTGGCCGCCGCACTGGCACAGCGCGACCACGACGTGGTGCTGTTGGAGCGCGACGAATTTCCGCGCGACAAAGTCTGCGGCGAATTTTTGTCGCCGGAGACCGTGGAGTCCCTGCAGACGCTGGGCTGCTGCGAGCGATTCTTTGAGTTTGAGCCGCCGGCGATCAACGGCGCCCGCATTGCGACGCCCGACGGTTCTCGGCTGGAGTTGGCGCTGAATTCGACGGCCTACGGAATGAGTCGGCGCCGACTCGACGAGTTGTTATTTGACCACGCCCGAGATTGCGGTGCGGCGGCGTTCGACGGTGCCGATGTGCGCCGGATCGACGCCGACGCCGGCGGCCCGACGCGATTGCACGTCGACACCGGCACCGACGGGCAGACCGAGACCCTCGACGCCGGGCTCGTCGTCGCCGCCTACGGCCGCCGCACCCGCCTCGATCGCCAGCTCCAGCGGCCCTTTTTTGAGCAGCGTTCCACCCAGGTCGGCATGAAGCGCCACCACCGCATCACGGCCGACGCCTGTGACTCGCTGCCGCCGCTCGACGACGTCGTCGAATTGCACATCTTCGACGGCGGTTATTGCGGAATCAGCTTCGTCGAAGACGACATCGTCAACGTCTGCACCATGTTCGACCGGCGGCTACTGCAGCGCGACGGCTTCCGGGGCAGCCGATTCTGGGAGTATTTTCGCACCCGGGATACGCCACTGGGTGAGCGGCTTCGAAGTCTCGAGCCCTGCGACACCGACACCTGCGCCGTCGCTCAGATCCCGTTGCAACTCAAGGAGCGCGCCGGTGACAACGGAGTCCTCTACGTCGGCGATGCGGCGGGCATGATCGCGCCACTGGCCGGCGACGGACAGGCCATGGCCATCGAGAGCGGCCTGCAACTGGCGCAACTCATCGACGCGTCGATGCCCGAAAACCCACAGCGACAGTGGAATCGACGCTGGCGCCGCCGCTACGAAATGCGCCTCCGACTTGGCAGGGTTTTGCAGGGGGCCATGACGCGACCGCGCCTGGCCTCGGCCGCCATCTCCGCCCTCGATGCCGTCCCCGCCGTAGGACGCAAGCTCGTGGAATGGACGCGCGGTTAGAAGCGTGGCCGGATGGTATGTTGTCAAACTTTGCTCCCCACCGGCGCAAGGCCGGATAGGGCCGCGTGGGGATGAGGGGTCCGCCGTATGTTGTCAAACTTTGCTCCCCACCGGCGCAAGGCCGGATAGGGCCGCGTGGGGATGAGGGGTCCGCCGTATGTTGTCAAACTTTGCTCCCCACCGGCGCAAGGCCGGATAGGGCCGCGTGGG
>CAYUPT010000503.1:0-3509 GCA_964446725.1 uncultured Bradymonadales bacterium
CACTCAGCGCCACTGCTCCCGCCAAAGCCCACCCCATCGACCACCGACTGCCGTACACCGACTGAAATATCGCCATAATCGCCAGCGCCGACGCCGCAATGCCGATCAGGGGCCCGGACAACAGAATCGACCCCAGTACCACCACCGGCGATGTGGCCAGTACAATCACCGACATCGCCGCCGCCCCGTCGCCCAGATGGTCTCGCGCCCACAGCATCGTCGCCCCCAAAAGCGCGATCATCAATGCCATCAGTGGAAGTCGGGCCCGTCGTTCGACGTCGCCGACTCCGGCGGCATCGAAGACCTCGGTATCGCCGACGGCGCTCGATAGCCAAAAGGTCCGGATCAGCGACAGCGGCTGAACTTCGCCGTCGACGACCGGCGCCGAGTCGATGGTGACCTCCTCGGCCTGCCGGTCCTCGTCATCCCCGGCGTCGACCGCCACCTCCAGCTTGGCCTCTTCGAACGAAGCGCTCACCAGTCCCGATTCGTAGGGCTCCCAAAACCCCAGTTGCCCACTGAAGTACCAGGCCATCGACACCACTGCGATCACAGTCAGCACCGCCGCCATCCACCAGGTTGTGCGGGAGATTTCATTCATCGGTTCAACAACTCGCGGGGTTGCCATCGTCGAAAGCGAACGGGCCTTCAACCGGCCGCCATAATATGCGGCCCGTCCCTTGAGTATCACAGTGATCGATGGCGCTACAATCCGCCGCGGACTCGCTTCGCCGCCTGCCCTACCGGAGTCGACGACCGGTGTTGATCGACCCGCCGACGGAGACTCCACAATGCTCGCCTCTTGACCATACCACCGTCGATATTGAACAGTATCCTCAGTCAGTCTGCACTTGCGGACGACGATTCTTTGCGAAGCGCGGATTCCGCCCCCCGGAGGTTCCATGTTCAAACAACGGTTGACCAGCGTGGTCAACAACGTCGACGGCGCCATCGGTTGTCTGCTCATCGGTTTCGACGGAATCCCCATCGATACCGTCTACAGCGACGAAGAACTGCCCGAGATGAGTGCCATCGCCGTCGAGGTCAGTAATCTGCTCGATAAATTTCGGCGCCTCCAGGTCTACGAGGGCGAAGAAGTCAACGAGCTGAGCATCACCGTCGGCCCCATCACGGCACTAACGAAGGTTGTGGCCGATGAATATCTGCTTATCTTGGCGATGGACGCCGACGCCGATGTCAACCGCGGCCAGACCATGCTTCGGTTGATCTCTCCGTTTGTGGAGCGCGAAATCCACTGAGTGATTCATGCTCCATCGCCTTCGACCGAAGGCGCTGGATCGTGAATCATCGCCGCTATCACTGGCATCAACATCTAACCAGCGACGCGGCCACCGCATATCCGTTGGCCCGTCGCGCTTTACCGAGCAACGACCATGATCTCGACGAAAGACTTCCGCAAAAAGCTCAAGATCGAAATCGACGGCGAACCCTTCGAAATCGTCAAATGCGACCACGTCAAACCCGGCAAGGGCGTCGCCTTCGTCAAAACGACCATGAAGAGCCTCATCGACGGTCACGTCGAACACGAGAACTTCCGATCCGGAGACAAAGTCGATCGGCCCCATCTCGAGACCCGGGAAATGGAGTATCTGTACGAGGAAGATCCTCACTTCATCTTCATGGACACCGACAATTACGAACAGGTCCGACTCCACAAAGACGCCGTCGAAGAGGCGCTTCCGTTTCTCAAGGACAATATGGAGATCCGGATTCTCTTTTACGAGGGCACCCCGATTCAGCTCGACATGCCGACGTTCGTCAACCTGGAAGTGGAGTGGACCGAGCCCGGGTTCGCCGGCGACACCGCCCAGGGGGCGACCAAACCGGCGACGTTGGAGACGGGACACGAAGTCGAGGTCCCGCTGTATATGGAAAAAGGTGAGACCGTTCGCGTCGACACCCGAAACGGTGAATACGTCGAGCGCGTCAACGACTGATGCCATCTTGCGAACACCGGGCGCCAGGGCTTAACCCCCCGGATAACTTGACGGTCCCGGACCTCCGCCATATGATTATGGCGCCGTCTACACTCCCGAGTTGTCGCGCTTCGGAAGCCGTCCACACTCCCGAGTTGTCGCGCTTCGGAACGTGTCGTCACCGGAGCCGACCGTGGTGTTGAATCGCCGTCCCTCCATTAACGTCCCTGCGTCGAACAGGTTTGTTTCGTGGCCATCAATCGAGACAAGGTTCTAAAGAAGGCGCAAAAACAGGTCCGGAAGCGGAACTGGAAAAAAGCCCTTCGACAATATCGCAAACTCGTCGATGACGATCCCGGCGATATGCGAAGCCGCCTCAAATGCGGGGACCTGTATGCCCGCCTGGAGCGCGAAGACGAGGCCGTCGAGGCCTACAAGGCCGTCGGTGATAACTACGCCCAGGACGAGCGCTACCAGAAGGCGATTGCCGTCTACAAACAGGCCAAACGCCTCAATTCCGAGGACGTCGCCCTCTACCACGCCATCGGCGAATGCCACTACCGGCTCGGCCGGCTCAAAGACGCCATTCGCACCTTTAACGACGTCCAGAAGATGTACGAAGAGCGCGGTGCGTCCCAGCGCCAGCGCGAAGTCCTCGAACACATGGTGCGCATCGACCCCGACGATGTGGGCCTGCGCATCCAACTCGCCGAGCGCTATACCGACGATGGTTTCCACGACGAAGCACTAGAGTCGTTTACCTACTGCGCCGACGTCCTGGAGGACGAGGGGCGACTCGACGAATTGATTCAGGTCCTGGAGCGCATCGTCTTTTTGGCCTCTCATCGCCACGATCTGCGCAAACAACTGGTGCGCCTCTACCTGGACCGCCAGGACAACGAAGAGGCCTTAAAGCACCTCCAGATCTGCTTTCGAGAATTGCCCGGCGATATCGACACACTGGAGATGCTCGCCCAGACCTTCGAGCGGCTCGGCCGAGACGACAAAGCGGTGATGGTCCTCGAGGAATTGGCGCCTCACTACGAAGAAGACGACCGCCAGGCCGATGCCGAAAACCTCTATCGCCGGCTGCTGCGACTGGACCCGGACAACGAAACGGCCCTCGAGGCACTCGGCGAGCAGCGCCCATCGGGGCCGGATTCCGGGATTGTCGCCGGCCCTGCCGACACGGGATCGCTCGAGGGACGCCAACACACCCCGGCGCCGGCCGATGACGGACTCGGCGACGTCGAGTTTCTCGACGACGACGATGGATTCGATGACGACATCGAATTTCTCGACGACGACCTGGTCGCCGAAGCCGCGCCTGACCACGCCTCCGATCACCAACCCCAGGCGTCGGCGCCTCCGCCCGAACAGCCATCTCCACCGCCGTCGAGTTCTCCCCCATCGCCGCGTCCCTCCACTCCGGCCCCAAGCCCTGAGGAGCCATCGGCAGAGCCGACGGATCTGACCGACGAAATCGAACTCATCGATGATGACGTCGAGCCCATCGATGACGACGTCGAACCCATCGACGACATCGAGGCCATCGACGACATCGAGGCCATC
>CAYUPT010000504.1:0-3504 GCA_964446725.1 uncultured Bradymonadales bacterium
CCACCGAATCGATGCCGCGGCGGCCGGAGCGGCCGGCCATCTGCATAAATTCGCGAATCGTCAGGGGCACGAAATCGGTGCCGTTAAACTTCGTGAGGCTATCGAAGATCACCGTCCGGGCCGGCATATTGATGCCCAGCGCAAAGGTGGAGGTGCAGTACAGCATCTGGATAAGACGCGCCTCGTACAGCTCCTCGACGAGCCCCTTTAACGCGACATGAATCCCGGCGTGATGAAAGGCGATGCCGCGCCGGTACATCTTGCGCAACTTCTTGGTCAACACATCGGGGTGTTGCTCTTCGAATTCCCGAAGGTGCTCATCGATTTCGTCGCGTTCGCTGTCGCCATTGAGGTGTTGGCCCTGGGGATGGGTGGCCAATTTTCGGGCCAGCATCTCCACCATCTTTCGGCTGTAGATAAAGAATAATGCCGGAAAATGGTCGTTGGGCAGCATTCGCACAATGTCGACATGGCGCGTCATGCCGCCGTCGCCGCCCTTTCGCTGATTATTCTTCCAGCGCTCGTATTCCTTTTCGAAGATGGGGCGGTCGACGAGCCCCAGATCTTTGCAGGCCACTTTCATCTCCAGTGGCACAGCCCGCTCGTCTTCGCGGACCACTTCTACTTTCGCTTCTCGGATCTGGGTCAACCAGTCCGCAAATTCCCGCAGATTCGACAGCGTCGCCGACAGCCCCAGAATCCGGATCGACGACGGTAAATAAATCAGCAACTCCTCCCACACCGTCCCCCGGTCGGGATTGTCCAGAAAGTGGATCTCGTCGATGATCACCGCCTCCAGATTCTCCAGATCGGGGAGCACGACATCGGAGGGCGAGAAGGCATCGACGCCCAATTCCTGCTGGTCCTCTTCGCTGAGTTCGTCCTCGTCGATAAGGCGCGGTCCCTCGAGCAGGATATTGCGCAAAATTTCGGTGGTCATGATCCGGATCGGCGCCTGGCGATTGATCACCAGATCTCCGGTGACCAGTCCCACGTTTTCTTTGCCGAAATACTCGCAGTACTCCCGGTATTTCTGATTGGAAAGCGCCTTGACCGGTGCCGTGTAGACGACTTCGCCGTGCTCTTCGAGGACCTCTTCGATGAGATAATCGGCGATCAGCGTCTTGCCGGTCCCCGTGGGGGCCGCCACCAGAACACTTCGCCCATCTTCGATGTAATCGATCGCCTCTCGCTGAAAGGGATCGAGAGTCAGGCCGCGGTATACCATCGTAGCTCCTCAGTGATGTCGTCATTCGGCGTCGATCTACTACCGGATCGGCAGCGTTTCAAAAAGGCATCGATTCCCCAAGGCCCCCAAACGACGACGACCGCACTCCGTCTCCGAAGTGCGGTCATCTCGTCGGGTTCCATTTTCACACAGCGCTGATTACAGCCGATCCTCGAAGCGATCAATCGACAGATCCAGGTATTCCTCTTCCTGGTCGAGACCGACGTATTGTCGGTCATTTTCGATGGCCGCAAGGCCTGTGGTCGACGATCCACAGAAGGGATCGAGGATGCGGTCGCCTTCGTTCGACGCCGCCAGCACAATGCGGTTGAGCAGCTTCATCGGCTTTTGGGTCGGGTGTTTGCCGTGCTTTTTCTCGGCTTTTCTCGGCGACATGATGTGCCACAGACTCTTCATCTGCTTGCCATCATTCATCTCTTTCATGCGCTCGTAGTTAAACGTGTATTTGCTGTCGTCGTCCTTGGCCGCCCAGATGACGGTCTCCGTGCTGTGCGTAAAGTAGCGGCACGACAGATTTGGCGGCGGATTGACCTTGAACCAGGAGATGTCGTTGAGAATCTTGTAATCGAGCTGTTGCATCGCAAAGCCGATCGAGAAGATCACATGCTGGGTTCCACTGACCCAGATGGTGCCGTCGGGCTTGAGCAGCCGCTGACACTGAGCGAGCCACTCCATATTGAAGGCGTGATTCTTCTCGACGCCCTTCGATTTATCCCAGCGGCCCTTGTTGACCGAGACCATCCGTCCCGACTTGCAGGTCACGCCGTCGTTGGACAGAAAATATGGCGGATCGGCAAAGATCATGTCGAATTGCTCGGACTCCATCGAGTCCAGCAACTCCAGTGAATCTCCCTGGTAGAGAGTAAATCCCCGGTCGTGGTTGTAATACGGTGATTGGTCGAGAGTAGGCGCTTGGCGCTTTTGGGCTTCCATGGACTTCCCTGTCATTGTCGCACCTCGAGCACTCCAATGGGGAGTCTCGAAGTGGGCCATCCGTGGCCAGTTGCGAAACACTTCCTTGTTTTCGCCATCACAGCTCTCGCTTCCCGCAGACGAGAACTGCCCGGCTCTTCGGGCACTGAATCAACCGCCAAAACGGTTCGGGCATGCCCCCTGGATGGCGCCTGAAACGGCCGACACACCTGCTTCCGTGCAGCGCGTCGTCCGGCCTGACACCGTCCAGATCTAGAGCCTCAGCGACATCGAGGCTAGGCCCGGCCCCGATCCCTGTCAAGACGGCTCGGCCAAGAATATCGTCGTCATCGATCGATCCTCGATCGATTAGATCCGCCAAATGCCTGTCGCACAAGGGTCATCGGTGGTATGGAGAGCGATTTACTCGATCGCGCTTCGATCGATCAGTGGCTATAGATTCCGTCCGGTATAAAAGCCCGGGCGTCGGTATAGACCACGCCGAAATAGACGGCGATGACGGCGATGATGATCAGAAGCATCATCAGCACGAATGTCTTGACGCCCTCTCTGACCTGTGGCTTCTCCGGGGGGACTTGGAGCGAGCACAGCATCGTTACCTCCTGTTGGGGTCCGTCCGGAAAATAGTCCCCAGACACGGTGTCGGCGAGCCGTCGTTACGACTCTTCGCAACAAACCACCCCAATTTGTGATGCTGTTTCGTCGTCGGACGCCGGCACTCACGCCGTCGGTGGCGGAGCGATCGAAGACCGCCGCCACACCGCTTACGGACTGAGGTCAGTCGTCATCTCCGCCGAAGAATTTGGAGATAAAGCCCTTCTTTTTCTTCTTTTTATCGGGCTGTGGAACATCGAATGTGGAGGCCGTCGCCCCCGGGGAGGGCAATTCGTCATCGTCGATGAGGTCATCGAGGATGTCGCGCTCGTCATCGTCGTCTTCTTCGTCCTTTTTCTTTTTGCTCTCGATCTCCTCTTTGGCACTGGCCAGAAGGGATTCCATGCTGTCATCGGCGTCGGGGTCTTCGGGCTCCGATTCCTCGTCGAGGGAACCGCCGCTTAAATTGAGAGTCATCTCCTGGGGTTCGTCGTCTTCCATCGCCAACAGTGATTGGATTCGCGCACTGGAATCGTGTTCCCGATCGTCGCGAGGCGACGGGGCGTCGCCATCGCGGGACGACTCCTCTCCGCCCGACTCCTCCGGGGACTCTGTCGACATCGGCGCCGACGTTTGGGGCGGTGTCGACGGCGATGGCCCATCGACAGCCCGGTCGCCGTCGTCAATAAACTCATCATCGGCGACATCGAACTCGCTATCGAACTCGC
>CAYUPT010000505.1:0-3503 GCA_964446725.1 uncultured Bradymonadales bacterium
GAGGGGCCGAAACGAGCCGATTCGCCGATGCCATTGTGAAATTTTGACGTCGTCGGGGACGGATGCGCAGTACTGTGTCGTCTCTGGGACTGTCCAATCCGCGGGCGTCTGTTGTACAAAAGACGGCGAGTGCGGACTGCTACAAATGTTGTGCCCAGAGGACACCGTGACCGAATATAGCTACTCAAAAAAGAGCTCCGGGAAATTGAATGGAATCGACGATCGGCGAGTTGGGCGCCGGGCTGTGGTGGTGGCGATACTACTTTTGTTCGGTGCCCTGGGATGCGATGCGGGATGTGAGACCGACGAAGCGGTGGACGTTCGTTTTGACGCCGACCAGTCACTCGACGAGGAGGTCGTCGCCGTGGCCCGACTGCTCGACTTCGAGGAGCGCCACTTCGATATGCAGCACTGGCTTGCCGAGGGCGTGGAGGGCGGCGTATTTCGGGGCCGCGACGATCTGGAACACGGTATTCCGTCGGTTCCGACCACCGATATTCGCCAGATGATCGAGGAGACCGTCGGTGACGACGCGGAAGATATCGACTGGCAGGGCGACATGGATATTGCGGTCTGGCAGCCCGAAGACGACGGCGCTCCCTGGCGATGGGCGGTCAGCATATCACTGGAAGACGGTGCGAGCCTCGGAGGATTCGACGACACCACAAGTGTCGGAGGGGCTCGAATTGCCGGATCCGATGACGTCGTGGAAGTCCACGAGCGGAGCGCCGGCGATGATACTCCCTCGCGCTTTGTCGCCGATATTCCGAGCCCGGAGACGATGGACGGCGGGGCGGCAGGACGCTCGGTGGCGGTCTCCAATATTGCGCCGGGAGTGGCCCGTATCGCCGACGCCGTGGCGTTGACCGGAGACTCCGGCCAGGCGGCCGCCGAATTGTATCTGTGGCCGCGTCGCACCGACATTACCGAGCGCTACAACGCAATTGGCCGAATGATGAACCAGGAATTGGCTCAGACCGGGCACAATATCCCGCCGGCTCGGGTCGGGTTGATGCGCTTTCAGGCTCAGATTCAATACGCATTGGGTACCGTTGAAAACTGGCCGGAGATGGTGCGACTCGCCAAGCGCGTTGAGCGCGACGATGAGACCGGGGGCGCGGAGAGCGTCGAGTTTGTCGTCGATATCGAGCGCGGTGGGTCAGCGCTTGTGGATGCCGTTGTCGATGCCATCGACGGCGGTGATTATCGCCGGCGCAACCGGGTCGACGGCGCGGAGCTTCAGATTGACGCCGACGCCGGGGACGGTGGACTGGCCAATATTTTCACCGACGGCTTCGACTCGGTGTGGGCCACAGTGTTGACCGGCCGAAGCGAGCGCGAATTGACGCCCATACTCGGCGACCTCGAGCAGGCGCTGGCATACGTCGATGGTGGTCTGACGGTGGCCGTTTCGGACTCTCCGCTGCCCATGGGGATGAGTGCCGAATCCTATGTGGCCGTCGAAACCAGTAATGCCGCGCAATTACAGGAGACTATAGAGCCGGTGTATCGCTGGGTGATCGAAGAATACTGGCCCTCGCTTCTAAATCTCGAAAGCCGCATCATCGACGACACCGATAATGCGATGATCGATGGCCGGGACGTCGAGGTCCGTCGCCACAATTTTGTGATCGGCCACGGATTCGGCGTCGGCGGCGTCTGCAGCGCGGTGGTCGACGGCACCTATCTGGCGTATCTGGGCGTCCGGCCCTGTCAACGCCTCGGCGAGATCGGTGACGTCGGCTGGGGGAGTGAGTCGGCGAGCGCCATCTCCTATCGGGGCGGGCTGCAGGGCGTCGTCGATGGACTGTATGCCAGTCCCGGCGAAGGGGCGGTCAATATATTCGGTGAGATCGCCGTCGATATCGCCGTCGAGTCTCATCCCGGAGGCGGCCTTCGGTTGACGACGGAATTCGATGAATTGACGGAACTCGCCCACATCGTCGAGGGAGTCCCCCGGCTTGGGGCCGATTGGAGTCCGGACGTCGTCGTTGAGCCTCAATCGGTCATTCAGGTCATGGACCTCGATACGCCGCGATATCAGGAGCCATCGCTGGCCGCCGTCGGGATTCCCGGATGGGGCGGTGTAGTTCCGGCGCCGGTTTTGCTGGGACTTCCCTTTTCGACGCCGCCGACGACACCGAATTCGTTTGAGCGCCAGCTGTTTGCCGATCCCGACGAGCGCGGCCAGTCGCATGGACACCACTCCCATCCGCATTGAACCCGGTTGTGGAGTCGGACGGTGTCTGGTAGCGGAATGCGCACTGTGCGGTGGCCTTTGATACCGCACAGTGATTGCGCCACGTCATCCGCCTTTCGCCGGAGTCCGCGATGCAACCAGGTGATCATCTCGTCGACAATCACGGACAGAAGACACCGTATCGAGTCCAGGACCTCGTCGCCGCCGGTGAGCACTATCAGATCGCTCGCGCACGAGACGAGGAGCACCAACGAGATGTCGCACTTCGGGCCATCGTCTACGGCGACGAAGCCTCGGGAGACGCCGGTGTCGCATCTCGCCGCGAAGGACTTCGGCGCCAGTGGGCGTTGCTCGACGATCTGTCGGAGCTTGCGCTACTGCCGGAGCCGGTGGAGTGGCTGGAGGTGGGCGCCAGTCCCATCGATGCACCGCCGGAGCCGCTCCTGGTCTGTGAATATATCGAGGGAACCGAGCTCTACGACTGGGTCGCCGAAGAGCATCCGGAGGGACTCGACCCCCGACGGGCCCTGGAGCTGGTCGGCGACCTGGCGGCCCTGTGTTCGGCCTGTCACGAGCACGGCTGGCTGTGGAGAGATTTCGACCCGACGCGCTTTATCATCGACGCCGATAAGCAACTGCGGGCGGTGTCGACGGGCCATGTGGTGCCCGCCGAAGGCGATGAGACGCCGCCGGCGCCGTCGCCCAACGCCAACTACACGGCGCCCCAGCTACGAGAAAACGTCCGCCAGTCCCACAAACAACCAGCCGCCGATCTGTACGGAGTGGGGGCGCTGGCCAGTTTCTTGCTGACCGGCCAAGAGCCGCGACACCGCGTCGAGAGCCCCCTGTCGTATACCGCTCACCAGCGACTGCGCGAGATGGAGTTGCCCGGCGTCGAGCTGTTGATTGCACGACTCCTCCAGCCGATGGCCGACAAGCGACTCGACAGCGCCGACGAGCTGCGCACATTTTGTAGTGTCGACGCCTTACCGAGTACCGAAGACGAGGGGTTTGCGGACTGCTCGCTGCCGGCGCCCTGGGAAGGCCTCGATATCGATAACCCGGAACAAAATCGCGGCCTCCAAAGTCAGCTATCATCGGGACCACTGGTAAGCATGAAATCCGAAAACAACAACGACGACAATGACGCTGCCGGCGACCAGAGCGAAATCGATTGGACGATGATAATATGGGTGCTGATGGTTGCCGCCGTCGCTGCACTTCTGGCACTGCTCGTCGCCCTCTAGCGGAAGCACGGAAGCGCGGAAGCACGGAAGCACGGAAGCACGGACGCACGGAAGCA
>CAYUPT010000506.1:0-3502 GCA_964446725.1 uncultured Bradymonadales bacterium
GGCGCCCTGTCAGCGATAAGCGCCTGTGCGGTGGAGCACAACGGCGCGATGGTCGCTGGCGGCGTTCGTACCGCGACGGCTCGTCGAACTCCCGGTTTCGGTGCCACAAGGTGATGCCATGGCGGAAAATACAATACGCGTCCTTCTGATCGAGGACAATCCGTTGCACGCCCGAATGCTCCGGGGGTTTTTGGACGACATTCGCAATCCGCGATTTCCCGTCGAGTGGGCCGATAGTCTATCGGAGGGCCTAGAACGGGTCCGCGATGAATCCTTCGATGTGGTGTTGCTCGACCTGGTGTTGCCCGACAGCCAGGGCCTGGACACCTTCGTGCGCTGGAGCACGAATGCGCCCCACCTGCCGGTGGTGGTGTTGACCGGCCTCGACGATATGAGTCTTGCAACCCGGGCCGTCGAGCACGGGGCCCAGGACTACCTGTTGAAAAATCAGATCAACGGCGCCTTGCTCAGTCGGTCGCTTCGCTACGCCGTCGAGCGAGTCCGGGCCCGAAGCGAGGAGTGGGACTCGCCGATGTTTCGCGTCGCCCACCAGCAGTTTTTGAAGGCCGCTCAGGTCATTGAACTCGACGATAATATCCGCCAGCGCCTTCTATTTCCCCAGCGCACACAGGTGTTGTCGTTGCCCTTTCGCCGCGACGGCTACGACCAGGTCGAGACCGTCTTCGGCTATCGCGTCCAGCACGTATTGACCATGGGCCCCACCAAAGGCGGCGTGCGTTACCACCAGTCCGTCAGCCTCGGCGAGGTGGCGGCGCTGGCGATGTGGATGACCTGGAAATGCGCCCTGATGGGGCTTCCATACGGCGGCGCCAAGGGCGGGGTGCGCATCGACCCCGACGGATTGTCGCGGCGCGAATTGCAGCGGCTGACCCGGCGCTATACCTCCGAGATCATCCATGTCATTGGCCCCGACAAGGACATTCCGGCCCCCGACTTGGGAACCAACGCCCAGGTGATGGCCTGGATGATGGACACCTACAGCGAGCAGGTCGGTCACACCGTCCCGGAAGTCGTCACCGGCAAGCCGGTGGTCCTGGGCGGCTCTGTGGGTCGGGAGACGGCCACCGGCAAGGGGTTGGTGATTTTGGTCGAGGAGGCCGCCGATCATCTCGATCTGAATCTCGGGGAGGCGACGGCCGTCGTCCAGGGCTTTGGCAACGTCGGCAGCGCGGCGGCCATGTTTCTCGACGGACTCGGCGTTGACGTTATCGCCGTCAGCGACGTGTCGACCGGGCTGTACAACGACAACGGACTTCCCATCGACAAACTCCTGGAGCACGTCCGCAACGGGGGACTGCTCAAGGACTATCCAGAAGGTGATTCCATCTCCAACAGCGAGTTATTGGAGCTGGAATGCGACGTATTGGTACCGGCGGCCATCGAGAACCAGATCACCGCCGAAAATGCCGATGATATTCAGTGCAAAATACTGGCCGAAGGCGCCAACGGCCCGACGACTACCGAGGCCGACGAAATTTTAAACGATCGCGGCATTTTCGTCGTCCCCGACATTCTGGCGAACGCCGGCGGCGTCACCGTGTCGTATTTCGAATGGGTGCAGGGCACCCAGAACTACATGTGGACCCTCGACGAAATCAACGAGCGGCTGCGAAAGATTATGACCCGGGCCTTCAGCCAGGTTCTTCAGCGATCGATCGATGAAGAACTCGACTTGCGCACGGCGTCTCTCGTCGAGGGCATCGAGCGGGTCACCGACGCCAAGCTCGTCCGCGGTCTTTTTCCGTAGTTCTCCGTAGAACCACCTTTGGGTCGGGCTGTCAGGCCAATGCGATCGGTAAAAGTCATTTCCGATCAACGATGCACTATTTCGCAACCGATGGAGACTGTCATGAGCGCCAATGAACGCCCCGAAGAAGTCGTCGACTTTGACGCCGCCTTAAGCCGGGTGGCCGGAGACGAGGCGATGCTCGCCGAACTCGCCGAGATCTATCTGGAGGAGAGTCCCGGCTGGCTCGACGAAATCGAGGAATCGATTGCCCAGGACGACCCGGAGGGCGTGTTTCGGGCCGCCCACGACGTCAAGGGCTCTACCGAGGTCTTTCGAGCGGAATCGGCCGTCCAGACGGCCAAACAACTCGAGAAGATGGGAAACGAGGGCGATCTGGAGGATGCCGACGAAGTCTTCGGAGCGCTCAAAGCGGAGTTGGTCTGGGTTCGAAATGCCCTCGAGGACTTCCTCGATAAGCAATAACGAAAATAGCTGATCGAGGGGCCAACGGTTCAGGGAGAAGCCAGTCGCGCCGCCATCGGTATTCGAGGGCACCGATCTGGATGTTTTAGTTGCGTAAATTGGCGGATCATGACACAGATAGGTGGCAGCTCGGATGAGCGGTTGATTCCAGCGCAGACGTCCCTGGAAGCTGTCAAAATAATGTCGGACCGAGTGAGACCGAAAAGATTTTGCCGCAGTTTTCGATCGAAAGACGAGACCTAGCAGCGCTAAGTCGAGGATTTTCGACGGTAACGGCGGTCTAAATCGGCCGGAAATCACGACGGGAGACTTTTTTGATAGCTTCTTATATCAACAATGACCGTTCAACAGCCGTGGCGTCGTATTCCAGTTTTATATACCCCGTCAACCCTCAGACACGCTTGATCCCGGGAGATTTTACATGACGTATAAAGCACAACTGGTAGTGAGGGCTCGCAGCAAGGAAGGGGCCGCGATCATCGATAAGGTCAAGGAGATGGCCTCCGAACAGGACAAGACCTACTCGGAGATGGCCGTCGAATTGCTCGGGCTAGGACTCAATGCCGACGATGACGTAGACGCCGAGTTTGCTACCGACAAGGTCGATGACGCCGACGAGCCCGAAGAGACGGAAGCCGTCGACGACGACGGCGCCGACGGCGCCGACGGCGATGAACTCGTCGAAAAGCCGGAGTCGAGCTCGGCACTGGAGGTCGATGAACCTTCAGAAGAATTGGTGGCCGCCGTCGAGAATAGCCAACAGCGAGAGGCCGAAGAAGACCCGCGAGCCCCACTTCCCGCCGGGGAAGCCGGTCCGGCCGTCGACCCGAACCTGCCGCCCGACGAAATCGTCGAACACTACGTCGAGCGCCGCGACGAGCGCGGCGAGCGAGCGGCAGCCCGAATTCTCGTCGACTTCTTTTCGGAAGCCGGCCCCGCCGAGGGCGGAGAGCTCAAAAACAAACTCCAGGAGCAATTTAGCGAAGAGGAGTACGACGAGCTCATCGGGCCCATCAAGCGGACTGCGGAGTACAAAGAATACACCAACCGCGTTATCTCCCAGCCCAGCCCCTACTCGGAAGTGAAGTAAGTAGGAACAGCAAGCTGAGGCAAAAAAGAAAGCGGACGCCATCGCGGCGTCCGCTTTTTTTGTTGGGGCCCTGGTGGGGGGGGTGGAAAGCAGAAGCGGGAGATCAAGGAAATGAACCGCCGGCCGATGCCGGAAGCAACGGTTCTCAAGGCCCCGATATGCCTTGCGCTATCGGGGAA
>CAYUPT010000507.1:0-3493 GCA_964446725.1 uncultured Bradymonadales bacterium
ATGACGAAGATATCGCCGTCGCCCAACCGGTAATTGGAGCCGAAATTACGGGCGATGCCGCCGAGCATAAAGCCCGGGTCGCGGCCGGCATCGTGGAGGATCCAGGCCAGCATGGAGGTGGTCGTCGTCTTGCCGTGGGTTCCGGTGACGACCAGCGGGCGTCGATCGGCGAATACGAAGTGGCGCAGCGCCTCCGGCAAACTCAGGTGTGCGATGCCGCGTTTGCGGGTGGCGACAGCGTCGCCGTACTCGGCGCGGCACACGTTGCCGACGATGACGAGGTCCGGATCCCAGTCCAGATTCGACTCGTCGTAGCCGAGCATAATCTCGATATTGCGTTCCTCCAGAAAGGTGCTCATCGGCGGGTAGGCGTTGGCGTCGGAGCCGCGCACGGTATAGCCCAATTCGGTGAGCATCGCCGCCAGACTGCCCATGGCGCTGCCGCAGATGCCGATGATGTGGATGGTCTCGATGGTCTCCGGAAGTTCCGGGAACGGACGCGGGTTCTCTGCGGTCACTGACTCTTCTCCTGGTCCTGTTGTGGTGGCGGTGTCGATGCCGATCGGTTTTGAGTGCCGATGGGGCCGCCTAAGAATTCCTCGAATTCGCCGCGTTCATCGGGCAGTTCGATGGCCAACCGAAGGCCGCGATCTTTGACCGAACCGTCGACGGCCTCCGTGACCTCGGCGCCAATAGAAAACGTGTCGTCGCCATTGGGGTGATGGATAATGCAATCGACCTCGGTGCCCGGAGCATATAATTGCGGGTTGCGAACAAAGAGTTCGCCGTCGACAAGATGGGAGGTGCGCAATTGCTCGAGTTTTTCGCTACTTGAGATCCGAAATGGGACCCGGGGCCGGCGCGAGGATGCGATGGACTGCTGGGCACTGGGGTCGCGCTGGTAGAGGTCGTCGACGAATTGTCGCCACCGCTGTCGGGTGTCTTTGCCCAGTGAAAAGAGCTGAATGCCCATGCCCGGGTCGCGGTCGTATTCTGCGGCCTCGGTGCGATTGACGGTGTGGGCGACGAGTCCCAGCATCTGCAACTCGTCACCCGTCTCGGGCAGTCGGGTCCGAAATCGAATCAACTTCCGGAGTGGAAGCGGTTCGCGCCGGACGATGAAGACGCCCTCATAGGACACATCCCGGGTCTTGCAGGGGACATCGCCGTCGACGGTCTGCAGCGATACGTCGAGCGAGGCATTGACGCGGGGAGATGTTCGTTCGCCAGTATTGGACATTGGCATATCCTCGGTGGTGTCGATGGCAGTTACCAGGTGACGTAGTCGTCGGGGGAGTCGCCGTCGTCATCGGGCGACGGAGCGCCGCCGCCACCGGCGGCATCGTTGGGCTCGTCGCCGTCATCTGGCGGGGCGTCATCGGAGTCGCTGCCCCGGGTTCCCGGTCGCGTCGGCTCCGGAGCTTCAAAGGGCTGTGCGGCGTCACCGGTATTGGCTGCAGAATCTCTCGGCTCTCCGTCGGATAGCCCGGTCCACCCGATATCAAAGGTCGCCCGGTGAATCATGTCGGCGACGGTATACGAGATATTTTCGTTGAGACTGACCAGTCCCGATCGCTGCGTATCGGGGCTGAACATCCAGTTCGGGTCACTGCGCATATTGTCGGTGACATTGGCGGGCATCGCAAAGCTGATAATAATGATCGCCGCTGCCGCAAAGACGGAGCTTCCAATAAAGACTCGGCCAATGCGGTCCGTGGTCCGATCGACGACTTCGAAGCGCTCTTTCTGACTATTTTCCCCGAGTGCGGTAAATAAGGGGATGGCCACGCCGACACAGAGCGCCACGCCGAGCCGAATCGGGCCGTCGGTCAGGGTGCCGATGAGGGCGCCGGTGACCAAAAAGGCGGTGTAGACAAAAAAGGCGGCCATCGTCCCCAGAAAACAGAGTTTGGCCGTCAACAGCCCGAAGGCGAGGGCACTCTCGTCGTCATCGCCGCTCGTTTCGTCGTCGCTCGTTTCGTTGTCGCTCGGGGTATGTGCCGCCATTGCTGTACTGCTGCGGTTCGTCGATTCGCTGGTTTCGGCAAAGGGGGATGGGTCGGCGCCGGGAGCGTCGGGCATCTCGGCGGTGGGAATGCCGAGGAGGCGACTCTCTTCGTCGATGTCGTCGGTGTCGTCGACGTAGACCACAGAGGTGTCGACGGATTCGGCAGTCCGCCGGTCAGTGGCCCTCGGGCCGTTGGCTCCGGCGGTGTCTTCAACACCGTCGATGGCCTGGTGTTCGGAGGTGAAGTCGGCGGGGTCAAATCCCTGGTCGACCCAGTCGCTGGAGGTGGTTTCGGAGTCGGCGGTATTGTTGGCGGAGGCCGGCACCGCCGAGAATCGACCGCTGGTGGCAAAAAAGTCGTCGGAGCCCGCGCGCTGCGATGGGGCGTCTTCGGCCTGGATGCGCGAGGCCGTCTCGTCGATGGCATCGGCGAAATCAGAGCCACTCTGGAAGCGGCGCGACACCTCTTTGTCGGTGGCCCGCCGAAGCAGGTCCTGGAGCCGCGGGTGCAGCTCCGGGAGTTCGTTCATTTCCAGTGGGTCCGGACTGATCTGCTGGCTGATGAGGGCCATGGAGGTATCGCCCTGGACGGCCGGCTTACCGATGAGACATTCGTACAAAATCAACCCCAGGCCGTAGAGGTCGCTGGCCGCCGAAAGCTCTTCGCCGCGGACCTGTTCGGGACTCATATAGCGGGGCGTGCCGATCAGGGCTCGTTGTCCCTCGCCGACGCCGGCCTGCGTCAGGTCGACGTCCGGGTCGTTTCGGAGCCGGGCGACGCCGAAGTCCAGGACTTTGACGAAATCGGCGTCGCCCTCCAGATCGGTCAACATGATGTTGTCGGGCTTGAGATCGCGGTGGATGATGCCGTGGCGGTGGGCTTCATCGAGGGAACGGGCGATCTGGCGGGCGATGCCCAGCGACTTCATCACCGGCTGGGCGCCGCGGTGGCGAAGGGCGTCTTTGAGCGTCGTCCCCTCGACGTATTCCAGCACCATGTAGACGATGCCATCGTGGCCTTCACCGTAGTCGTGGATGGTTACCGTATTGGGATGGCGAAGGCGGCTGATGATCTTGACTTCCCGCAAAAATCGCTCGCGGGCATTCGGGTCGTGGCGCCCGACACCGGGCTTGAGAATCTTGAGGGCCACCGGCCGGTCCATCGATATCTGATGGGCCAGATAAATGACACCGAATCCGCCTCGTCCCAGCTCTCGGACGATGCGATAATTCTGCTCGAAGAGCTCACCGGCCTCGAGGCTGTATCTGGCTCCTTGAGATGGCACGCGCAAAGACCCGTCGTAGCTGCGGAAGTGGTCGACGATGCGAGGGTAGACGACTTAGAAGCGGTCAAAAAATCTCCCATCGGCATTCGCCGGCTGATTTGTCCGGCTTCTTTGCGCTCAATACTCGACTTATCCTACGGATAGGCCTCCGTTTGAGCGCTTTGAAGCCAAACAAATCATCTCGCCGAGCCTCGGTCCG
>CAYUPT010000508.1:0-1867 GCA_964446725.1 uncultured Bradymonadales bacterium
GAGTTGTCGGAGACAACCTGCAGCGATGAACTTCGAGACGTCGTCGGCGACGCCGCCGAACCGTACCGGGAGTTGCTGCGCGGGGTACGTCGCAAGATGGCCGATACGCGGGCCTATCTGGCGGCGCAAATCGCCGGCGAACAGCCCGCGGATAGCGACATCTACTGGAGCGACGAGCAATTGTGGGAGCCATTGTTGTTGTGCGACCGCTCCCTGAGACAATCGGGGCTGGAGCGGGTCGCCGACGGCCGGCTTCTCGATCTGATGCGTCGGCTGGCGTGCTTTGGACTGACGTTGATGGATCTCGATCTGCGCCAGGATGCAACGCTGCATACCCGAACGCTCGATGCGATCACCAGGCATCTGGAGATGGGCTCTTATGCGGAGTGGGACGAGGAGCAGCGACTGGCGTTTCTGGTCGAAGAGTTACAGAGCAATCGGCCGCTGATCCCGTCGCATCACCGATTCGAAGACGACGGGGTCCAGGACGTGATCGACACGCTTCGGGTGGCCGCCGAAATCGGTGAGGATTCGCTCGGCGCCTATGTGATCTCGATGGCCAAGACGGCCTCCGACGTGCTGGCCGTGGAGTTGCTGATCCAGGAGACCTTCGGGCAATCGGCGATGCGGGTGGTGCCGCTATTTGAGACCATCGACGATCTGCGCGGCTGCGGCGATGTGTTGCGCCGACTCTTTTCGGTGGACTGGTATCGCGACCGGGTCGGCGACCGCCAGGAGGTGATGATCGGCTACTCGGACTCCGCCAAAGACGGGGGGCGGCTGGCGGCGGCCTGGGAGTTGTACCGCGGTCAGGAAAATATCGTCGCCGCCTGCGAGGAATTCGACATCCGGGCGACGCTATTTCACGGCCGCGGAGGCAGTGTCGGGCGCGGAGGGGGCCCGACGTATATGGCGATTTTATCGCAGCCGCCGGGATCGGTGGACGGGACGCTTCGGGTGACCGAACAGGGAGAGATGATCCAGTCGAAGTTCGGCCAGCCCGGTATCGCCGAACGGACGATGGAGCTGTATACGACGGCGACGCTGCGGGCGACGCGGGTGCCCCCGGCCGGGCCGCGCGAGGAGTGGCGCCAGGTGATGGATCGACTCGCCGCCGATGCCTCCGACGGATACCGCGAAATGGTCCAACAGAATCCTCAATTCGTCGACTACTTTCGCTCGGCGACCCCGGAGGTCGAGTTGGGAGCGCTGAATATTGGTTCCCGACCGGCGCGCCGCCAGACCAAAGAGGGGCTGGAGAGTCTTCGCGCCATCCCCTGGGTATTTGCCTGGACGCAGACTCGGCTGATGCTGCCGGCCTGGCTGGGCACCGGTCAGGGGCTGGTGGCGGCGTTTGAGCGCGAGGGACTGGAGACGCTGGGCGAGATGTACCGGCAGTGGCCCTTTTTCGAATCCACCATCGATCTGATTGAAATGGTGTTGGCCAAGGGCGTGATGCGCATCGCCGCGCTGTACGACGAAGTGCTGGTCGACGACGAGCTAAAGCCACTGGGCGAGCAGTTGCGACACCGCTTTCAGCAGACCGTGGAGTCCGTCAATGAATTGACCGGGCGCCAGGAGTTGCTGGAGGACAATCCGGTATTGCGCAACTCCATCGATGTTCGAAATCCCTACGTCGACCCCATCAATCTGGTGCAGGTGGAGTTGCTGCGCAGGCTGCGCGAGGACGACCCCGGCGATGAGGTCCAGCGCGCGTTTTTGACGACGGTCAACGGCATCGCCGCCGGGATGCGCAATACGGGGTGAGATACAGAACAAGGCTAATTCCCCGGTAGCGCAAGGCATACCGGGGCCTGAGACGGGAGTGGACGGCGGATCTAGCAGACAAGGCTAATTCCCCGGTAGC
>CAYUPT010000508.1:1967-3485 GCA_964446725.1 uncultured Bradymonadales bacterium
GCCTGAGACGGGAGTGGACGGCGGATCTAGCAGACAAGGCTAATTCCCCGGTAGCGCAAGGCATACCGGGGCCTGAGACGGGAGTGGACGGCGGATCTAGCAGACAAGGCTAATTCCCCGGTAGCACAAGGCATACCGGGGCCTGAGACGGGAGTGGACGGCGGATCTAGGAGCCGGAGCCGCGCTCGATGGCGACCGGGATTTGACGGTGGTCCTGGCCTTCGCAACAGTGCATCACGAAGTAGTGTTTTTGCAGAACGGAGATGAGCAGATGACAAAACCCGCGTCCCCCGAACAGTCGCCGGTCTGCGAACCCGCCGACAGTGCATTTCCAAAGGTCGCAGCCCGTGGTGGCGGGGAGACGACGACGGTGGCCATTGGGGACGTGGCGTTTGGAGGGGATGCGGTGCCCGTCATCGCCGGGCCCTGTGCGGTGGAATCCCAGGACTTGATCACCGATGCGGCGAGGCTGGTGGCCGACCGGGGGGCGGCGGTCCTTCGCGGTGGGGCCTACAAGCCGCGGACCTCGCCCTACAGCTTTCAGGGCACGGGCCGGGAGGGGTTGGAGATGATGCGCCGGGCCGCCGACAGCGCCGGGCTTCCGCTGGTCACAGAGGTGATGTCGCCGGCGTTGGTGGAAGAAATGGCGCCTGTGGTCGACGCCTTTCAGATCGGAGCGCGAAATATGCAAAATATTGCGCTTCTGGAGGCCGTCGGCGGAAGCGATCGACCGGTATTACTCAAGCGCCATTTCGGGGCGACGATCCGGGAGTGGATATTGGCCGCCGAACACATTGCGGCGGCCGGAAACGATCGGATTGTATTGTGCGAGCGCGGCATTCGCAGCTTTGGCGAAGAGACGCGCTTTACCCTCGATATCGCCGGTGCGCTGTGGGCGAAATCTAAAACGCGCCTTCCGGTGATCGCCGATCCGTCGCACGCCATCGGGATTCCGGCGCTGATGGCCCCGACGGCCTCCGGGGTCGTCGCCGCCGGGCTCGACGGGGTGATGGTCGAGGTGCATCCAGACCGCAGCCGGGCGCTTTGCGATGCCGACCAGGCGTTGACGGGCGATCAGTTTCAGGCGCTCATCGAGCAGGTCGGTCGGGCGGCGGAGGCCGCCGGCCGCCGGCTGTGGCGCCGGGGTTGAGAAAGCGCGCTGGAGACGGAAGCGTCCCCGCTTTCGGCAGTGTCGTCGCGAAGCAATATCGTCATCGCGCTGGAGACGGAAGCGTCCCCGCTTTCGGCAGTGTCGTCGCGAAGCAATATCGTCATCGCGCTGGAGACGGAAGCGTCCCCGCTTTCGGCAGTGTTGGCGCGAAGCACCTGTCTACCGGAATTTGTTTAATCGCTGTCGACGCCCCTCCGACCGTCGGCTGAACAGCGCCGACGGCCACCTCCCCAATCGAGACGCCCACTCGCCGATGGCGAGTGGGCTTTGGGGAGGAGCGTGGTGTTGCGGGACAGTGTTGCTCCCCAGTCGAGCCGCAGACTCGCAGAAGCGAGTCATGCTCTGGG
>CAYUPT010000509.1:0-3475 GCA_964446725.1 uncultured Bradymonadales bacterium
ATCGAGCCGCCAACTCGCCGGTGGCGAGTCGGCTTTGGGGAGGAGCGTGGTGTTGGAGCGCCGGCGGTACCTGGTTTACCGCCGAAAGCGCATCATGCCCATGCCGCCGCCGGGTCCGCCGGGGCCTCCTCCCTGCTGGGCGCGCTGGAGGACCTGCCAGTTCATGTAGCCCAGATAGCCAAAGATGATCAGAATCAAGATCCCGCCGACCTGAAAGACCAGCAGGGTCAGCAGGGCGACGACGGCGATCGTGCCCAGTGAGATTTTGGCCGCCTTGGCCGTCGCCTTGCTCTGAGTCGACCCTTTTTTGCGGAAAAAATGCATCAGCGTCTGGCCGCCGTCGAGCGGGAAGATGGGCAGCATATTGAGGACAAACCAGAAGAGGTTCGCCAGGACCATCAGCCCCAGAAAGTGGCCGATGACGTCGACGCCGGTGGGCACAGAGCCCGCTGTCAGTGCGCCAAAACCAAAGTGCAGGCCGCCGAAGACCAGGGCCAGGGCCAGTGTCACCGCCGGACCGGCCAGGGCGATGAACATCCCGTCGTTGGGTTTGGTTCGGGATCGGCGATTGATGGCGACACCGCCAAATCCATGCAGGATGATCTTGGAGGTGCCGAAGCCGCATTTTTTGGTGGCGGCGGCGTGGCCCAGCTCGTGGAGAAGAATGCTCAAAAACAGAACGGGGACCCACATCAGCTGGTGGAAGATCCGGTTGAAATCTCCGAGTCCGGCGAGAACGAAAAACGCCAAAATCCCGAGAAACCAGGGCGAAACCTCAATTTCGTGGCCTCGGATCTGGGCGATATTCCAGGTCTTTCCGGCCATAAGCTGTCGGGCATTCATAAGACAATCCGCAAGATTCGGGGTCAAAGTTTCGACAATAAGATTGTCGTACCAGTGGAGCGCTTCGGCCGCTGTCTCGACGACAGAGACCGGGGAGGCGATTCCAGTAATTAAAACTAATGGCAGCCGGCGCTTAATCCAATTTGGACGCCGGCACTGATACCCATAATGCCCGAAGAGGGCAAAGGAAAGATACGATGACACGCTTTGTGGAATTGATCGAAAGTGGAACACCGGCCGAATACGATTTCGACTGCCAGCGCGTCGGGGCGGCGATGGCCGAATTGGTCGGGCGATGTCGCGACCAGGGCCAGCTCGGCGCCGACGGCGTGTGGCGACTGGAGCGCGGCGAGGTATTGGGGCTGGAACGGGATGCCGAGGATCGGCCCTCCGGTGGGTGGCGCTCGTTGTGTGCTCTGAGCGTCGGTACCGGTGTGCTGCGCGCCGAAGACGACTGCTTTGTGCTGGGGCCCGACGACGGACAGCAGTGGCTCGACGACGCCGATGAGGTGCGCCGGCGGCTCGTCGAATCCTTTAGTCGGTGGTTGATTCCGCCGGCGACGGCGGCAGGGTTATTTCTGGCGATGGGCGTTCACCCGCTGTGGGGGCTTCGGCTGGCGAGGCGGCTGCATGTCGATGCTCCGATCATCGACGATCCCGTCGAAGGGTGGCGCGACGAGGAGTTGCTTCCGGAAGAGGATCTTGCGGCGCTGCGAAAGGGCGTCTTCGCCGCGGTATCCGTGGTGATGAGCGGTCTTCGCAAGCTCGATGCGGAGTGTCGATACGGACAGGAGGCATTGACTGGATTCGTCAGCGAGGCCATTACGTTTGGGCGCAATCAGATTGAGACGAGTGGCGCGGGGCTCGACGTACTCATCGATGAGGTCGGTGACGCCGACAAAGCCCAGGCCCGCAGTATGGAGTTTGCGGCCCGGGAGTTATTTGACGGCGTCTTTGTGCCGGCGGGAGTGATGCGGCGGTACGACGACAATACGGTGGCCGTCGATCCCGATGTTCTCCAGAAGGTACAGGTCGGTCATCTGGGACGAGATGCCCAGCGGGCCTGGTTGAAGTGTTTTCTGGTCGAACACCCCGGTGAGTGTGTAGCATAGGTCGCAACGCAATAGTTGAGGTAGCGACAGTGGAGGCCGTCGGGGTACGGCGGTCTCCACCTGCGGGGCGTCCGGTATGAATACCGCGAATTTTTTTGGTGCACAGGAGAAGCAATGCCATCATCAACGGGGCAAGACGCAGCGAAGGGACGGGTCGCCGTCGTCGACGACGAGCCGGAGATCGGAGATATTATTCGCCGGGCGCTGAGGCGTCGCTACGACGTCGACGTCTACGAGACGGCCAGCGAGGCCTACGCCGCACTCGACGATGGGAAGCGCTACGATGTGATCATGTGCGATCTGTTGATGCCCGACGTCTCGGGGCGCGACGTCTTCGAACACCTGGCCGACAAGTGGCCCGATCAGGCACAGCGGATCGTCTTTATGAGTGGCGTCTCCAGAGAAGGGGCGCGCGACGAAATTCTGGCCGACATCGACGCTCCCATGATCGAAAAGCCGTTTCGGCTCGGCGATCTGCGCCGCACTGTCCGTCATATCGCCGCCGCACATGACTCGGAATGAGCGCGGCCGCTGACCCGATTAGATCTCGTCGACGATGTTGTCGGTTCGCTTCAGCAGCGCCTGGTCCTGGAGCAACTCGAGGGCTGTGCGTGCGAGGATGCGCGAGCCGATGCCGATGGCCCGTTCGTCGACGTCGAAATTCGGGGAGTGAAGAAAGGCGCTGGGCGAGGTGGTCGCCGTACCCAGCCGGAACATCGCTCCCGGGACCCGTTCGATGTAGTACGAGAAGTCCTCTCCGCCCATGCTCGGCAGGGGGATTTCGTGGATGTTGTCGGGCCCCAGCAGGTCCCCGGCGACATCGCGATAGATATCGGTGACCGTTTCGTCGTTGTGGATCGCCGGAGCGCCATTTTCGATCTCCAGATCGTAGTTGGCGCCATGGGTCATGCAGATGCCGCCGGCGATCCGGTGGAGATGGTCTTCGATCTCGTTGCGCTGGTCGGAATCGATGGTGCGGATCGTGCCGGTCAGCGTGACTTCCTCGGGAATGACATTGGGGACGTGGCCGCCCTGGATGCTGCCGATGGAGATGACCGACGGGATGCGAGTATCAAAATTCTGGGCCGTCAACTGATACAGGGCATTGCACAGCTGGGTGGCCACATAGATCGAATCGACGCACTGGTGGGGTCGGGCGCCGTGGCCGCCTTTGCCGCGGAGCGTGAATTTGAAGCGATCGAAGCTGGCGGTAAAGGCGCCGGTGCGGACGCCGATTTTGCCGACGGCCAATTCCGGGTCGCAGTGCAGGCCGAGGACGGCGTCGACGTCCTCTACGGCGCCAAAGGAGACCATCTCCCGGGCGCCGCCGGAGACGACCTCTTCGGCGTGTTGGTAGATCAATCGAATTCGCCCCGGCAATGCGTCGCGGTTGCCGGCAATGCCCAGGCCCGTGCCGTAGACGGTGGCCATGTGGACGTCGTGGCCACAGGCGTGCATGACGCCGTCGTTGTGCGAGCGGTAGGGAACGTCGTTGAGCTCCTGGATGGGCAGGGCGTCGA
>CAYUPT010000510.1:0-1758 GCA_964446725.1 uncultured Bradymonadales bacterium
TGCCCTCCTGGATCAGATCCAGGAAGTTGAGGCCGCGATTGGTGTACTTTTTGGCAATCGATACCACCAGCCGCAGATTGGCCTCCACCAACTCGCTCTTGGCGCGTTCGGCCGTCTTCTCGCCGGCCAGCACCGCCTGGTGGGTGATGCGAAGCGAATCGACGGGCTCTCCGGCCTCCACTTCCACGGCCCGAATGCGACGTCGCAGCGCCCGCATCTTCTCAAAGACCTCGTAGAAGCGCTGCTCGGTCATGCTGTGGCGACTGACCTTGCGCTCCGCCGATGACGGATCGTCGCTGTCGAGCCCCAGTGCGATCTCGCGGGCCTCCGGAAAGGTCATGCCCGTCAGTCGCTCCACTTCCGACAATTCCGCTTCCGCCCGGTCGATGCGCTGAACCAGGTTTTTGAAGCGAGCCACGATCTTGTCGGAGTGCTTTTTGGTGATCCGCACATTTTTGATCACCTCGAACATCTCGTTGCGATTGGACTTGATCTTTTCGCGCAACTTCTTGCGCTCCACCCGCGACAATCCGGGCTCGGTGACCAGTCGCTCGTCGAGCTCCTCGATCTCTTCGTGGAGCCGCTGGACGCGGTCGATCTGGCTGAGGAACCACTCCTTGCGTTCCTCGTCGTTCATCTCAATGACGTCGCCGTCTTCGTCGCGCGGAAGATTGTCCGGATCCGGGGCCTGCAAAATGCTGTTGAGCTTGATCTGGCTGCGGCCGACCCGATTGGCCATCTTGATCATGCGCTTGACGCCCACCGAGGTGCTCAGCACCACCGTCAGCACCGTCTTTTCGCCCTCTTCGATGCGCTTGGCGATTTCGACTTCGCCTTCGCGCGTCAGCAGCGGGACCTGACCCATCTTGCGCAGATACATCCGCACCGGGTCGTTGCCCTTGGCGAATTTATCGCTCCCCTTTTTCTTTTTCTTCTTTTGCTTTTTGGTCTTCGGCGCTGCGTCTTCGTCCGGCTCTTCGGGCGGCTCGTACTGATCGGGCTCGTCGACGACCTGGATGCCCAGTTCCGCGAAGAGCATCATCACATCATCGATCTGTTCACTCGACAACACTCCATCGGGAAGGGTGTCGTTGACCTCGTCATAGGTCAAAAAACCCTTTTCTTTTCCCATGTCGATGAGCTTTCGAACTTCCAGGCTCGCTGCTCGTTCGTTTTTTTGGGCTGTCCGCATTAAACTGTCTCCTTGGGGATGGATGCCACGATCACCGACGACGCGCTTCGCCGGCTGGTTGTCCGCCCGTTGCTGATGAACTGCATCGACGCACAGAGGGGTCGGGGCGAACAAACTTCAAATCTAACGGGATTATTCCGCTTGTACTGAATCAATCACTCGACTACTTGGTCACACCTTGCCTCCTTGAGAACCTCATCCCGCGCGGCCTTCCAGTCGTTCGGCACGCACGCCTTCCAGATCGAGCGCCTGTTGAAACTGACGGACTTCATCGAGCTGTCGTGTCAGAGTCTCAAAGCGCTGGCGATCATTGCTGAAGTCTACTTGCTCCAGTTCATTCTCGAGATATTCGGCCATGCGCTGCGCCCAGCGGCGTTTTAACGTCCAGACGCAATCGCGATACCAGCGAAGACGTTGATCGGGAGGATACAACTCGTCGCGCTCCGAATCGGCCAACGCCCGACTCACCGTCTCTCGAAGTGGCGGGCGATCGATCGATTCCAGCAGCAACGACCCGTCGATCGTTCCATGCTCGTCGTAATGGTCACGAGCCAGGTCCAGCAACG
>CAYUPT010000510.1:1768-3469 GCA_964446725.1 uncultured Bradymonadales bacterium
ATCCTCGAGCCACTCCGGCTCATCGAGCAATACGACCAGCACGCCGTAGGCGGCACTGCTCCACTCCGGGCGTTGATGGACCTCCTTGAGTTCTTGGGCGACGTCCCGGCGCGCCTTCTCGGGTCGGCTCAAATACTTCGAGACGCGCCCGGGCTCGATATTGAGTCGACGGGCCACCTCCTCGACGTAGTGCTCCTTGACGGCATTGTCCTCGACGTCGTTGAGAATTTCGGCGATATCATCGAGCACGCCGATACGGGCCTCGATGGAGGCCCCCTCGACGGGCACGATATACAGATCGAGGGCCCAGCCGATAAGCGGCTTCGCCTCGTCGATTTTGTCGTGGAGTGCCTCGGCGCCCTCGCGGCGCACGAAGGTATCCGGATCTTCGCCGTTGCCGAATCGAATGACCCGGGCCTCCAGTCCCGCCTTCTGGAGCGCCGACAGACAGCGCAGCGAGGCGTCGCGACCGGCGTCGTCGCCATCGAAGGCGACGACGACCTGCCTTGCAAAGCGACCGATCAGCCGGGCCTGGCCCTCGCTCAATGCCGTGCCCATCGGCGCCACTGTCGTCTCCAGGCCGACGTCGTGAAGCGCCATCACGTCGAAATTGCCCTCCACCAACAGCGCCGATCCCTCGTCCTGGATCGAGCGCTTGGCCACATCCAGGCCGTACAACTGCTCGCCCTTGGTATAAAAGGCCGTCTCCGGTGAATTGATGTACTTCGCGCCCTCGTCGTCAGCGGCCAGCGTCCGACCGCCAAAGGCCAGGGTGTGGCCCCAGACATCGACCACCGGAAATACGATCCGGTGGCGAAATCGGTCGTAGTACCCGCCGCGATCATTGGCCATGACCAATCCGGCGCGCTTTAGTACCTCCGGGCGGTAGCCCTTTGAGCTTAGATGGCCCAGCAGATGCTCCCAGCCGTCGGGCGCATAGCCGAGCCCGAAGGCCTCGGCGGTCTCCTCGGAGATGCCCCGTTCCTCCAGATACATCCGGGCCGCCGTCCCCTCGTCGCCCCACAATTTCTGGCAGTAGAAGTCGCGGGCGGCCTCCATGATCTCGTAGTACAGCTTTTTGCCCTCCCGACGCCGACGGGCCTCTTCGGCTTCCTCCGGGTTTTGCTCCGGCACCTCCACGCCGCATCGATCGGCCAGGTGGCGCACCGTCTCCGGGAAATTCCATCCCTCGATCGACATCAGAAATTGGTAGACATTGCCCCCCTCCCCGCAGCCAAAACACTTGTAGATGCCCATTCCCGGATGGACGAAAAAACTCGGCGTATTTTCGTCGTGAAACGGACACAACCCCTTGTAGTTTTGACCCGCCCGCTTCAGAGACACGTATTGTCGCACCGTCTCGAGGATATCCGTCCTGGCCAGGACCTCCTCGATGACCGACTCCGGAATCAAACCCATGAACAAACCGCCTCAAACATGTCTTCCTCGTTACTGCCAATGTCGCCGCCTGGACTGGCTGACGCACACCACAGCCGCATTGCCACCAAATCGACCGCTTTGCCTACCGGTTATACCGACGCCGCGTCCTTGTGGCTCCAGCCCCCGGAAGCGGCGCGAATCACCAGTTTATCAGGGCACAACGGGGTGTCAAATTTGGTCTCTTTAAGAGACTACTCGCCGAAGCGTCTCCAGCCCTCTTCGACCTGCTGCGGCCCCATCCGGGCTATGTTACCAAACTCA
>CAYUPT010000511.1:0-3460 GCA_964446725.1 uncultured Bradymonadales bacterium
GTGCAACTTCACAGCGTTCGTACGACACCACTGGACCGGGCGTCCACTTCCAATCTCGATTCGTCCCCCGTCCTGCGGACCAGTAATCTTCTAACCGCAGAACGGCTCGTAGTATTTCTAGTCGAGTGGCGTATTGGGCTCGGCGCTACGTCTTTGCGGTTTCGTGTTCATTTTTGAACCATCTGGCACAGCGACGAGATTTCACGAGCGCCGGTTTTTTCGACGGGAGAGGCCATGACGGACCGATACATCACCATCTATCTGCGCGACCACCTGGCAATGGGCCGCGCCGGCATCGATTTCGCGCGACGCGTCGCCAATTCCAACGACCACAACCTTATCGGTTCCCGACTCGACGAATTTGCTTCGGGACTCGACGAGGAGATCGACGCCATATTGCGAGCCATGGAATTGCTCGACATCGAGCCATCCCAGCTCAAGATGGCCGGCGCCTGGCTCGCCGAAAAAGCGGGACGGCTCAAATTCAACGGTGAATTCAAGCGCTATTCACCGCTGAGTAGGGTGCTGGAGTTGGAGTTTTTGATGGCCGCCGTCCAGGCCCGCAAGGGGTTGTGGAAGACGATGCGCGATGCCCGCAAAGTGTATCCGGCACTCGACGAATTACCTATCGAACGCTTCGCCGCCCGCGCCGACGAACAACTAACTGAATTGTCGGGGATGCATCAAAAGGCCGCGCGCAAGATGCTCAAGACCGGTCAGCAGCGCGACGAGCGACCGGGCCGCCGGGGCTGAACATATCCGATGGGACCACGTTGTTAATGGCAGCTGCTCATCATTGAACAATGCCTTTTTCTACGCCTGGAGCAACCACGGATGGCTTCCTCCGACGCCGACAACCGGCAACTCCGCCGCGCCTGGCATACCCTGTCGACCGACGAGGTCGTCGAAATCTGGGAATCCGACGACCAATCGGGGCTGACCGACGACGACGCTCAGCGACGACTCGAGCGCTACGGTCCGAACCGCGTCGAGGGATCGAAGAAGACGCCGTGGTGGAAAATTCTGATCAAGCAATTTCTCGACCCGCTGATCTACATTTTATTAGTTGCAGCCGTCGTCGCCTATGGCTTTGGCGAATACATCGATGCCGGCGTCATTCTGGCGGTCTTGATCATCAACGGCGCCATCGGCTTTTTCCAGGAGATCCGGGCCCGCTCGGCCATCGAGGCCCTCGCAGAGATGGCGGCCCCGAAGGCGACGGTGATTCGCGGCGGTCGACAACGCGAAATCCCCAGCGAGAAGCTGGTCCCCGGCGATCTGGTGGTGCTCCAATCCGGCGACCACGTCCCCGCCGATATTCGCCTGACAACGGCTCGCGATCTGGCGATCGACGAGTCGGCGCTGACCGGAGAGTCGCAGACCGTTGCCAAGGATACGGCGCCACTGGACGACGAACACCTGGTGCCCGGCGACCAGCGCAATATGGCCTTTTCGACGACCATCGCCGCCCGGGGCCGAAGCCGAGGCATCGTGGTGCGCACTGGCGACGAGACCGAACTCGGCCAGATCGCCACTGCCATGCGAGATGTGGTCGACACCCGGGCGCCGATCCAGAAAAAGGTGCGCACCCTCAGCCACTGGATCGGCGCTGCCATCGGCGTATTTACGGTCGTCGTCGCCGGTGTGGGATGGCTCCAGGGGCGGGGTCTTGGCGAAATTGTGGGGATGGCCATCGCCATGGCCGTCGCCGCCATTCCCGAGGCCCTTCCCATCGTGCTCACCGTCACATTGGCCGTCGGCGTCCGGCGCATGGCCGATCGCAACGCCATTACGCGCTCGCTTCCGGCCGTCGAGACCCTGGGCAGCACCACGGTCATCGGCTCCGATAAAACGGGCACGCTGACCATGAACGAAATGACCGTCAAGGCCATCTGGGCCGGCGGTCACGACTTCGACCTTACGGGAAGTGGCTACGGCACCGACGGACGACTCCAGTCTAAGGGCGCTGACGTCGACATCGATGACTTTCCAGCACTGCGATCGACGCTATTGGCCGGGCTTTTGGCCAACGAAGCAACATCGATTCCCTCCGAAGACGATGATAACGGCGGCGGCGACCCCACGGAATTGGCACTTCTGATCTCGGCGGCCAAAGCCGGACTCGACGCCGAGCAAACCCGCTCTGATTTCCGAGAAATTGACGTCATCCCCTTTGAGTCCGAGCGCCAGTACATGGCGGTGCTCGTCGACTCACCGAAGAGCCCGCGCCGCGTTGTTCTCAAGGGCGCCCCGGAGACGATCCTCGAGCGCTGCAGCCACATGGCCATCGGCGATGGCGTCCAGGAATTGGAGCGACAACGCATCGAGGACAAGGCCCGCCAACTGGCCCACCAGGGCTACCGGGTACTGGCGATGGCCTATCGGGACTGCGACGCCGACAGCCTGGACGACGATACGGTCAGCGAAAATCTGGTCTTTGCCGGCCTGCAGGCCATGGAAGACCCGCTCCGACCGGAGGCCGTCGACGCCGTCGGAAGTGCTCGCAAGGCGGGCATTCGCGTCCTGATGCTGACCGGCGATCACGCCGACACCGCTCAGGCCATCGGTCGGCAACTCGGACTGGGCAAAAGTGACGAGCCCCGGGTCGTCGAGGGGCGAAGACTGGAGGAGATGAGCGACGACGAGTTGGATGCCATCCTCGACGATGTCGAGGTCTTCGCCCGGGTCGCTCCCGAACACAAATTGCGGATCGTCCAACGCCTTCAGCACCACGGCGAAATCGTCGCCGTCACCGGCGACGGCGTCAACGACGCGCCGGCCCTGCGAGCCGCCGACCTCGGCGTGGCCATGGGCAAAAAGGGCACTGACGTCGCCCGAGAGGCCTCCGATATGGTCCTCTCCGACGACAACTTCGCCTCCATTACGGCCGCCGTCGAGGAGGGCCGCGTCGTCTTCAACAATATCCGCAAAGTCACCTACTTTTTGCTGTCTACCGGCGTCGGGCTGGTACTGACGATTTTACTGGCCTTATTTCTGGGCTGGCCGCTTCCCTTCGTGGCTGTACAGGTCCTGTGGATCAATCTTGTGACCAAGGGCCTGCAGGATATTTCGCTGGCTTTCGAGCCCGGAGAGCCGGGCCAACTCGACCTTCCGCCGCGCCCGACCGGCCAGGGCGTATTTCATCGGCCGGTGCTCATCCGCATGGTCACCGTCGGTCTATTTTTGGGCGTCGTCACACTGGGCGTCTTCTGGTGGTTCTATCGATCCACCGGCGATCTGGTGTTGGCGCAGTCGATTGCCATGACCCAGATGGTGGTCTTTCAGTTCTTTCATGTCGCCAATTGCCGCTCCTTGCACCGGTCGATCATCTCGATCCCGTTATTCTCCAATAAATCGCTATTTTTCGCCGTCACGGCGGCGCTGATCGCGCACATCGCAATCTTGTACGTCCCGGCGCTGCAATTTCTCTTTCAGACCGCGCCGTTGAGCCTCGAGCAAT
>CAYUPT010000512.1:0-3453 GCA_964446725.1 uncultured Bradymonadales bacterium
TTCATCGGAGATGCCGAGCCGGGAGCCTATCAGGTCGAGGTCTCGGCGCCCTATCGCGGCGGACTCGACGACAGCCATCGATTTATCATCAGCGACATTCAACTCATCGCCAAGCGCGCCAGCCACACCGATCGCGAGGTCGACGAAGTCTGGGCGTGGACCATCGACGCCGACACCGCACAGCCCGTCACCGGGGTCGACCTCGAATTGGTGCGCGAAAACGGTCGCGTCCTCGCCGACTGTCAGACCGACACCGACGGCTACTGCGAGTTGAGCGGAAATTGGGGCGATCTGGAACAGCAACCGCCCTTTGCGGTCGTCGCCGAGGGCTCCAACGAATTGGCCTATGTCGACTGGGAGGACACCAGAACCGAAATTGTAGAAGGCGACGTCGGCGGCCTCGACTACGCCGAAAACCCGCCGTATCGCGGCGCCATCCGCGGAGAGCGCACGCTGTATCGACCGGGGGAGACGATGGAGTTCGCCGGCTTTATTCGCGGCGAGCAATACCGCGCGGAATCGGGTCTTCCGGTCCGCATCGAGCTCACCGATTCCCGAGGCGATCAAGCATTTCGAAGCGTGGAGGAGACGGACGCCGTCGGCGCCGTCGAATTCGAGCACGAGCTCTCGGAGATGGCGTCTACCGGCACCTGGAACGCCGAGATTTTTGCCGGCGACGAGGTCATCGCCTCTCAGCAAGTCAGTGTCGAGGAATTCGTCCCGGAGCGCATCGATGTCGAACTCGACGTCGATGATGTCGTTGTGACCGACGGCAATGGATTCTCTGGGGCTATCGACGCCGAATACTTCTTTGGGACGCCGGCCGCCAATAACGAATTTGAAGTGCAGTGTCGCTTTGAGCATACGCAGCCATTTCGCGACCGGTGGCCGCAGTACCAATTCGGCCCCTTCGAGGATACCGTCGATTCCACGACCACCTACGCTGACGGCCGGCTCGACGACCAGGGCCGGGCCGATTTTCTGTGCGATCCCTCGGAACTCGACGAGCGCGCGGTGTACTCCGTGGCTATCAAGGCATCGGTATTCGAAGCCGGCAGCGGGAGGCCGTCGCGCACCGAGGGAGAGGCGACCATGCTGCCCGGCCATCGACTGGTGGGACTTCGATCGCCGGATGAGCGCGTCGACGCAGACGACGGCGCGCGCCTGGAGGGCATTGTCGTCGATGCCGACGGCGCTCTCGTCGATGACGTCTCCACAATCGACATCGAAATCGGTGGAATCCGCTACTCGTCGACGCGTATCCGCCGCCAGGGCCGCTGGAGTTGGGAGCGCGAGCGCCACGAAAGTGTGGATCGACGAGAGACTGTCGACGTCGACGGCGGCGAATTTTCGCTGCGCGCCGCGTCCCGTGGAAACTCGGTCGGAATCTACGTTCGCAGCGGTATCGACGGAGCGATGAGCGAATTCGAGGTGTCTCCCCCGCGTCGTTTCTGGGGATGGTGGAGCCGGGGCGATACGGATCCGCGGCCCGATGACCCGGCCCATATCCAAATCGACGGTCCCGACGAATTGGTCCTCGGCGAATCGGCGGAGTTTTCCTTCGAAGCTCCAAGCGAGGGCCGGGCGCTGGTGGCCACCGAAACCGGTCGCGTCGACGACTGGCAGTGGATCGACGTGGAGGCCGGACTCAACAACTGGGACGTCACCGTCGAGTACTTCGATCCCAACGTCTACGTCTCGGTCCTATTTGTGCCCACCGGCGACAATGCACCGCAGAGTTTCGACCGCGGATTCGGCGTCCGGCGCGTCGATGTCAATCGATCGAATTGGCGGGCCGACGTCGACCTCGATGTTCCCGACGAGCGCCAGCCCGGAGAGAGTCTGGAGATCGACGTCGACGCCCAGAATGTGGGGCCCGAAGCAAAGGTCGCCGTCGCCGCCGTCGATCGCGGCATCCTGTCGATGGCGGCCCACGAATACGAAGACCCGCTCGATCAGTTATTCGCCATCCGGGCGCTGGGTATCGACACCTTCGATACCGTCGGCTGGTACGCCGATGTGTCGCCGGAGCGCTTCGGAGGCGGCGGTCTGGCGGAGCCGCAGATGGCGCCGGAGGCCATCATGCCCGTTCGTCCCACGGCGATGTGGTCGGGGCTCGTGGACCTCGATGAGCAGGGCCGGGCCAGCGTCGATTTTGCGATCCCCGACTTTCGCGGCGAACTCGAAATTACGGCGGTCGTCGTCGACGGGCGGCGACTCGGCGAGGCGACGGAGCGAACGACGATTCGCGATCCCCTGGCGCTTCAGGCCACGGCCCCTCGATTTGCCACCCACGGCGACCGACTCCGGATTCCGGTCTCCGTGACCAATACCACGGAATCCCCCGTCGATGTCGACCTCAGCGCCCGGGCGCTGCCCGATATCATGCTCTCCGAAGACGACACCGCTACCCTCCGCATCGTCAGCGCCGACTCTGGCCAGCTACAACTCGATGCCGACGAGCGAGGCGAGATCTTTTTCGAGGTCGAGGTCACCGGCCGCGCCGGGGTCCCGGAACTGCTCTTTGAGGCCAGCGGAAACGGCGAGGAGTCTCAACACGTCGCCTCCGTCCCCATTGTTCCCGACGGCCCCACCGAGGTTCAGCGCGAGCACCACTCCGTCGACGACGGCGTCTTTGATGTCCTGGCCGAACTCCACGGATGGCTCCCCACCAGCGAGACCACCGAATTGTGGGTGACGTCCATTCCGCGGGCCCCGGCCTTCGAGCACCTGGAGCATGTGTTGCGCTATCCCTACATTCGACTCGGCATCAATATCTTCAATACGGTGGCCCGCGTCCGTCCCGTCATCTATCTCGATCGCCGGTTGGAGGCCGCCGATCCCCACGCCGACCATCGAGGTGTCGACTGGCGAGTCTCCCGGGGAATCCGAAGTGCCGAGCGGAGCCAGCGCTCGTCGGGTCGGTTTACCTCCTGGGCCTCCGGTCGATCCCCTCTCAATCCTTGGGAGCAGGCCTACGTGCTCGATATGTTGACCAACGCCGAAGACGCCGGCTACGACGTCCCGCAGTGGGTTCTTCGAGACGGGCTGGACTGGTTGGACCGCCGCGTCCAGCGCCGGCACGACATCGAAGACCTGGACCTCGGCATGTGGGTGTTGTCCCGACAGGGCAGGCCGAATCGCCGAGCCGCCCGCGCCTTGCTGGACGAACTTCCCGACGAGCCCACCGGCCGCGACCATGAGCGCGCGATTCTGGCAACAGCCTCCCTCTATCTCGCCGGCGATGAAACCGTGGAAGACGAGTTGCGCGACCTGATCGCCGATCCCGTATTTGATGACGTGACAACGGGAGTCGGCGACGACTACTACAGTCCCGCTCGTCACCAGGGGCTGGCGCTCGAGGTCGGCATCGAGCTCTTTGGCACCGATGATGAATTGCTCGATGGACTTGTTGAAGACGTCGCCGACCGCCTGGTCGACGCCCGCGTCGGA
>CAYUPT010000513.1:0-3441 GCA_964446725.1 uncultured Bradymonadales bacterium
GGGCAAGAAGTAGCATCGGCCCCGGGCCGGGTGGCGCGGGGCCGATGGTCGAAACCACAGCTGTCACTGCGGTCACTGCGGCATTATCGGGTTAGAAACAACTGAGGCCGGAGCCAAAGACGTTCGGCGACTCGGCGATGTTCTGGAAGGTGACATTCTGGCATCCCGTGACTTCGCTGTCGCTGTCGGGAATCCCGATGCCGTATCCGCCGCTGTCCTCGATGTGGACGTCATTGATATCGACCTGGCTGGAGTTGCGGACGACGATGGCGGCATCAGCACCGTCGGTCGTGGAGTGCCACCGCTCGCTTCCGGCGTGATGAAATTCGGCATGGGCGATTTCGTTGGCCGTTGTCTTCGTGTTGCGGAACTGGACTCCCTTCCAGAATCCCTGAAGTTCTTGGACGCCGGAAAAGACGATGGGATCCGAGGAGTCTCCGACGGCGCTTAGGGTGCCCTCGTTGATCGAGATGCCGGCGTGGTTGCGAAAGCGCAACTGGGTTCCGGGACTGATCGTCAGGTCGGCGGATACCGACGGGTCTTCGGCAAATTCAATGGCCGTATTCAGCGCATTCCAGGTGCCGTCGCGGTCCATTTCTGTGCGGCCGACGACCAGGACTGCGGCATCGCCGAGAAATTGGTTGTCGGCGGCGATATCAGCGATGTGATTGGTGCGAAGTCGGATCGGGTGGTCGTTGTCCTCGAAGGTCGAGCCGGCGACGGTGACTTCGGCGCCCGCACCGAGCATGGAGATCCCGGCGAATTGGTTGTTTTGAAACGTGGAGTCGACGACGTCGAGTCGGACGTCGGAATTACGGATCACCAGGCCTCCCTGCGAAAGCGCGGCGGTACTGTGCCACCGCTCGCTTCCGGCGTGTTCCAGCGTCAGATTCTCGATGCGATTGGCCGTGGAGACGGTGTTCCGAAGGGCAATCCCGAGCCAGTGGCCCGGCATCTCTTCGGTCCCCGCCATGTGGACTGGATCGTCATCGGTTCCCTCGATGGCGAGAGTGGCGTTGTTATCGATGAAGAGTCCCTCGTGGAGGTCGAAAATAAAGGAGGTCCCGGCGGCGATGGTCAAATGCGCGTCGTCTTTGACGGTGACAGTGCTTCGAATCTGGAAGGGAACCTCCAGGGGCTTCCAGGTGGAGTCGGCGTCGATATCGCCTCGGACCACGCGGACGGCCTCGTTTTCGTTATCTTCGAAGCTCAGATCGGATTCCAGCCCCTCGATGTTGCCGGCGCTGATCCTCAGCGGAGTTTCATTGGCTTCAAAGTGGGACGACGACACGGCAAAGGGCCGGCCGGTGTCCTCGGCGGAGATCGCGGAGAATTGATTGTGCCGGAATGTGGAATTGGAAATCGTCAGGCGGGCATCTCCCTGAAAGACAAGGCCTCCTCGGGTCAGGGCGCTGGTCGAATGCCACCGGTCGTGTCCGGCGTGTTCCAGGTAGGTGTGGTCGATCTGGTTTTGGGAGGAGGAACTTCGAATTCTCAGTCCCTGCCAGTAGCCGGCCTCGTCCTGGAGACCAATCAGCCGTACGGGCTCGTCGTCGGAACCCTCTGTTGCGAGACTGCCGTCGCCGTCGATCTGGAGGCCCGCTTCCTCGTCGAAATAGACGGTCGTTCCCGCCGCAATCACCAGGTGTCCGTCATTGACCGAAGGAGTGCCGGCGATGATGTAGCATTCCTCGTCGAGGGTAACGCCCCCGTTTAAGTCGGCCTGGCTCAACTCTGCGCAGGTCCCCGGATCGGGGCCGTCGTTGGCCTGCTGGTTGTCGTTGGCCTGCTGGTTGTCGTTGGCTTCCGGGTCCTCGGTGACACACCCGGTGGCCAGCACCAATAGCAGCGTCAATAGGCCCAAGAGTTTAGAGGGGTTAGGTCGACTTATACGGATCATTTTGATGCTCCAGGTGTAGTAGGGGATCTTGGATGCGGCCCCGGTCCGCTGGATCACCCCGTTCGATTCGAGGAAAAACAGACCCCCTTGTAGCATCTATGGGCCCAGATTTCTTACCCGGCGGGTTCGTTGGGATATTCGGGGGGGCATCATAGCGCCGGGACTGATCTGCGAATCTCGGGCGCGGCTGCCCGAAGAGATTTGGCATGACGCTTGATTTTCGGCATCGGCGATGGCGGACGTCGCCGGGCGTCCGGGAGAGAATGCATGGTGTGAAATTTTGGCAATCCAGCAGTGATGCGCACATTTCGGGTAGGCCCGGAAGATTTCTTTTAGGAGAGCACCGCCATGTCCAGTCTCGCCGCCCGGTACACCGACGACCCGGATGTACAGCCACTCGTGGAGGCCATCATCGACGCCGGCGACAAATTGTCGGATGAACGGCGCGGCGAAATTGTGGAGGCCCAGGGCCCTGTGGGCGAGGCGTTGGTTGCGATGAGCCTCGATGTCGACCTGGCGTCGGTCGACGCTCCCGGCGGCGGATGGGCACCGATCCACGCGGTGCGTCTGCTCGGCGAGCGCCGGCAGGTCGAGGCGGTGGAACCGCTCATCGAAGTTGTGGCCACCACCGAAGCGGATGATCTGTTGGGCGGGGCGGCCATTTTCGCGCTCCAGGAGATCGGGGCGCCGACGCTGGAGCCGATTCTTGTGGCCATTGACGACGAGCCGGGGCTGCGTTTGCGGCTCGCAGAAGTTTTATCGACGCTGGAGATCCGCGACGAGCGCATTGTCGATACTCTGGAAGCCGTCGTCGACGACGACCCGCAGCTCGGGGCGAGTTATTTGGCGACGTACGGTGATGCGGCGGGAATCGACGTGCTGCGCGATGCCCTGGGAGATGTCGAATTCGGCGATGACGGCGTCGACCTGCAGACCTGCCAGAGGGTCATCGATATCGCCGTCGCCATCGAATCGCTGGGCGGCACTCTGGGGGCCGACGACAGGGCGCGCGTGGAGCGAGCGTACTCGGAGCGCGAACGGGTCGCCAAGGGATTGCTCGATGCGGGGCTTGACGGCGATTCGAGCGGCGATGACGACGACGGTTGGCGGCCTTCGCCGGGCAGCCGCGGCTCCCGGCGGTGAGCCGTATCACCGGCCCACGCGGTGCATATCGCACCAATTGATCACCTCACCTTATGGATGCGGGCAGTAGCCGTTGGGTGCGTTCCAGCGACGAAAACGAGCGCTGTTGTACCGCAGATGGTCAATTGTTAACCTACTGGTCGATATCGCAGTATCGCCCGACGCGGGTGATAGTTGTACCGCGCATATGGCGCGGCGCAGGGCGTGACAATGAGTTTCGGAGTGACGCGATCCATCTCAGTTCGCGCGTTTCGAGCCAGGAGTTTAACAGGGCAGGGTGAGCAGCAATGATAGGAGATAGTACTGAAAATCTAGTTGAGTTGACGCGGCCGGCGGCGGTCGTGGTCGGTCTGGTGTTGGTCGTGGCATCCGGGCTTATCGGGTGTACCGAAGAGGAG
>CAYUPT010000514.1:0-3436 GCA_964446725.1 uncultured Bradymonadales bacterium
GACAGGGACCCCGATTTCGCCGTAGTCACAAAACGGCCCCATCAAGCCCTGTCCGCAGAATTGTTCGACCTGCAAGACCAGGTCCTGGTCGGCTTCGGCGTCGTAGACCATGGCGCCATCGTAGTACTCTTCATCTTCGCCGGCGACCTGACGTTGCTCGAGATACAGACTGCTGGTGGCCACTTCGTCGCCGTCGTCGAGAATCGAGAGATTGCTCTCGTTGATCGGGTCGTTGAGCGTATGAACCACCACGGTATCTCCGGTCTCGACGCCGAATTCGAAGTAGTGCGTCTCCGGATCCGGCTCTTCTTGCTGCTGCATACGGGTGCCGTCGTCTTCCGGCTCTTCGTATTCACCGGTGATCAGCGCCGGAAGTGAGAGATCGGCGGCGTCGCCAACCGACTCATTGCCGACTTTCAGGTCCTGCTCTTGGTAGTCCGGGCTCTCGGCATCAAAGGAGCGAAATTCAATGTCCGTACTGTAGCCGGTGGCATCGCCGCGAAAAAACTCATCGCGAAGCATGAAGTTTTCAACCTCGCCATCGCCCCAGTACGCGGCGGTGTAGGGGTTGGTCGTCGCCAGCGTATCACCGTCGGCAAACGCCCATCCCGGCAAAAAGTCGAAGTCGAGAACGTCGTCGTCTTCATCGATGTCGTCCTCGACGCCGCTGTCGAGCCACAGCAGATGATCTTCGTCGGTATCCACATCGAAAAGTTCCAATTCTCCCGGAGAGTCCAGATCGACGGTGATCGGCTCGTCGGTGTCGACCAGTGAGGCGGCAGCATCGGATTCGTGAAGCGAAATGGTGTAATCGAAGTCATCGCCGCCATAAAACGGACTGACATCTTCTTCGGTCAGACTGCGCTGATCGGTGACGTCAATGGTCATGGTCACGGCGCTTTCGGCACCTTCGGCAACGCCCAGTGTGGCGCCGGCTTCGTTGCCTACGGCCAGCGCGTTGACCGCCGGCCCTCCGCCGCCGAATAATCCGCCGTCTTCCGCGTCGGCATCATCGATCTGCAAAATCGGCTCCAGGGCGTCGTGGCCCTCGACGGTCACCTTTTTGTACTCGCCGGGCTCGACGGTGACCTCGAAGTAGTCAAAAAATGGCGCCGACGTCCGCTCCTGGATCAGGCCACTAAAGGAGTCGTCGCCCTCGAGACTCAGCTCAAAGCGGTTGGTCTCCGAGGTGTCGCGAAGCTCAGTTTCGATTTCGTAGGCAGCGTCGGTGACGGTTTCGGTGGCATCGATGATCACCTGGTAATCGGCGCTTTCCTCGAAGTCGACGGTCGCCAGTGGATCGGGGTTTTCCTCGGTCTGGCCACTGCTCTGGGCGACCAATTCACCGCTGGTTTCGTTCCAGACGTACATCCAGGCGTTGAGATCACTCATCACCGGCGGTCGGTTGGCAAAGACCTCGACGTCTGCGCTGACCAATTCGCCGTGCGATACGTCGTAGGCGTCGAGCTGGCCGTCATCGAGATCGCCGCCCTCTGTAGTTCCCGGAAGTTCAAAGCCGTCCTGGCCTTCCAGATTGTCGACGCCGGTTTCAAACACAAAGCCCAGTTCTTCGTCGGCATCACCGGGAGCCTGGACTTCCAGGATGTAGGTGTCGGTGGTGGGCACGAAGAATTCCCGGGCGTCGTGGGCCGACGGCAAGAAGGTGCGCGGCGCCGGACCGCCGAGTTGGAACATTCCACCGTCGTCAATATGGGGGACGACATCGATGGCCACCGAATCGAGATCGGCCTCCAGATCGGATTCGAAGTCGACGGACGATACCGTCAGTACGTCGCCGGCATCGAGGTCGATGCTAAAGTGGTGCGAGCCGGCAAAGCCGAATCGACCACCAAACGTCTCGCCTACTTCGACGTGGGTGGGCACCTCGGCGTTGCCCGTCTCGTCACCGACCCAGACGTCGACGCCTTCGGCGAACTCGTCGTCTTCATCGTTATTCTGGTTCTGGTTTTGATTCTGATCCTGCTGGTTTTGCTCTTCATTGAGCTCCACCGGATCTTCGTCTTCGCCACAACCGACGGCGGTCACGCCGGATACGAGTACTGCTGCGAGTAACCATCGCTGCCACTTCATAAAACCTCTCCTCAGTCGTCGAAATTAGTTGCGCTCAAGTGTTGACGAGTGCCCGCGCCGCATTCGCGTTGAGACGAGCCCTCGAGTCATCTCGAAATTCTCCGTTTCAGCCAACGCCCGGCCACTCCCGACCTGGGAGCCTGTTGCACATAAGCTCCGCATCGTCTCGGTCCGCTATACGCAACAGGCTCCTGGCGGGGCGACGACCCAAACGGGCTCTTTCGGGTATCACAGACCGAAGTCACTTTTCCACCGTGCCAGTCCTCGACACCAATCCGCCGCACTGCCGCCGGGGTGCGGAATCAGCCGGCCGGCGCACTTGTTCTACCGATCCCGGTGCTGGTACCCTGGTGGATGGCCTCCTCAGGTCGACCCCTCCATGCGTTGCGAAACTCAGCAAAGCCGGTCTTCAGGGGGATTGACCATCCATGTCCAACGGTTCCGAACCACGAGGTTGTTATTTTGGCCGACCCATCCACGACGACTCGCTCCAAACAAGCCGAAAACCTGCTGGAAGTCCTTCGCCACAGCGGCGTACTCAACGTCGACCGACCCCGTCAGGTCTACTGTAACCGCGATATCAATCTCGGTGAGATCGGGATTGTGGGCTTCGATATGGACTACACCCTGGCGCTGTACGACCAGGATGCCATCGAGCGACTGACCATCGAAAAAACCCTGGAGCGACTGGTCGGCGAACGGGGCTACGCCGAAGAGATTTTGGAGCTGGAAATCCCCACCGACTTCGCGATCCGCGGGTTGGTACTGGACACCGAGCGCGGCAATATCTTCAAACTCGACAGCCACCGCCACGTCGGCAAAGTCTACCACGGATTCCAGCAACTATCCGGCGACGACCTCCAGGAATATCGCATCAACTCGATGCGCATGACCACCCCGCGCTACGCCCTTATCGACACCCTATTTGCCCTTCCGGAGGCCTCCTTATACGCCGCTCTGGTCGACTATCTGGAGACCGTCGAGCCCGCCAAAGAACACGACTGGAAGCGCCTGTACCGCGACATCCGCTACTGCGTCGATCTGGCGCATCGCGACAACTCGATCAAAGACGAGATCATCGCCGATACCGAACACTACCTCGATCGCAACGTCGATCTGGCACTGACACTCCATAAATTCCGCTCCGCCGGAAAAAAGCTCTTCGTCCTCACCAATAGTTTCGCCACCTTCACCGACCATATCCTCAGCTACCTTCTCGATGACCTGTTGCCGGAGTACCCGAACTGGGAAAACTACTTCGACATCATCATCACCGGCGCCAGCAAACCGGAGTTTTTTACCGAACGCCATCCCTTCAAAATCGTCGACACCGACGAAACGGTGC
>CAYUPT010000515.1:0-3420 GCA_964446725.1 uncultured Bradymonadales bacterium
CGATTCTCGATGGACGCTCTTCCATTTTTGATGAATTGGATGCTGATAGTGATGCAGCCCGATTTGTGCGCACCTGGCTCCTACAGCAGGGTGAGGACCTGACTCGGAATTTGGCGGGTCACGTCCATGGATACGAACGGGCCCATTTGCTTGTAGAACGCCTAAAGAAACTGAGGAACTGACCAGACTGCGATTTTCGAGGTGCCAGGGCAACGCGGAGAGGCTGTGTTTGTCGGCGACGGGGGCAGTCGTATATCAAACACCTTTTATTTATTCGTGGCAACGCGGCGAACAATTCCGCCGTCCAATCCCGAGTGCCAGAGCGTTCGTGCACTTCAGTGCGATGACAGCCGGACTCCGTCGCGTTGCTCCTCGTCCGACCTGGGGATGTCATCGGCTCCAACACCGACATACGGCAGTCGCCTTCCGCTACTTCGGCCCCGAATTCGACATGCCGAGATCACCGCGCCACAACAGTACGAATGGCCAGGTTAATCGTAATGCGATGGGATTGTGGTGCGTTAATTTTTGAGAAATCGGGGGGGCGTCCGTTTATAAGTAGATGCACGACCGCCCATGGATGCTTAGTTCCCGACTCTGGTCGAAGGACGAATGATGATCTCGGAGAAACGCCTGAAGTTTTGGCTCGATAATGATCTCAATGTGCTGTTTAGCGGCCGCCACGGCGTCGGCAAGTCGTCGATTATCAAGCAGGTGATGGACGGCGAGGGGGTTCGTTGGAAGTACTTTAGCGCCGCCACCATGGACCCCTGGGTCGATTTTATCGGCGTACCCCGCGAAAAGAAGGAGGGCGACCACTCGTATTTGGAGCTTGTGCGCCCCCGCGAATTTGCCGATGACGATGTGGAGGCCATCGTCATCGACGAATTTAATCGCTCCCACAAAAAGGTGCGAAACGCGGTGATGGAGCTGATTCAATTCAAGTCCATCAACGGCCATCGCTTTGAGAATCTGCGCGTCGTGTGGGCGATCATCAATCCCGCCCGCGACGACGCCTTTCGCTACGATGTCCAGCCGCTAGATCCGGCGCAGCGAGACCGCTTTCAGGTCCACGTCGAGATCCCCTACCGAGCCGACCGGGAGTACTTCGCCGACAAATTCGGCGCCCAGACGGCGGCGGCCGCCGTGGAGTGGTGGGAAAATCTCCCGGACAAGACAAAGCGCAAGGTCTCGCCGAGGCGCCTGGACTACGCGCTGGAGATCCAGCAGATGGGCGGGAGCCTGCGCGATGCGCTGCCGCGCCAGGCCAATCCGAGGTCGCTTCTGGACCGCCTCGACATCGGTTCCGTCGACGTCCGGCTCAAGTCGCTGTACCAGCGGGGAACAGACGACGAGATTCGCCAGTTCTTCGAGGTCGAAAACCAGTACCGAAGCGCCATCGACGTGGTGCTCGACGACGCCGACTACCTGACGCGATTTCTTCCGCATCTGCCGGAGGAAAAGCTGGCCTCGCTGATCGCCGAATCGAAAGCGGTGCTCCGGGAGGCGGTGCGCCTCGAGGAGGAGCACGAGGACATCGGCTACGTCATCGACGATATCATGGCCACCGGCACCTGCGAGGCGACCACGCAGGTCGAGATCTGGGAGCGCAGGTCGGCCAAGGAGGTCGATGACCGGCTCCTCTACCGCGACGACGACGTGGTGCTTATCGACATCGACGACGGATGGGTGATGCCCGATGAGGAATTCAATGACGGCGACCCCTCGAAGTCGCCCGACGAGCTCCTGGAGACGATGGCCAATCGCCACCGGAGCAGTACCCGGGACCGTCGCCTGGCGCTGTCGACACTGGTCGAGGAGTGTCCGATGCCGGCGGAACTCGACGACGGCGAATTGGCGACCTGTCTTCAGGTGGTCAACACATTTCTGGAGCGCAGTCTGGCGAGGACGGTCCATCGTTTTGCCCGGAAAACGGATCTGGCGGGCTTTGTCAATGCCCTGCTTTTGGACGCCGTCGAGCGCGACAGCCTGGAGGTCGAATCCCTGCTCCGAGACCGCCTTGACCAGGTCATGAGCCTCGATCACGGTCTCGTCGGGCTGTGCACTGTCACCGAGGAGGCCCGCCAATGATGACCGACGACGAGTATCTCGACATCCTCCAGGGGCTCGAGGAACACCACGCCATCTTCTATCAGCTCTGGGAGATGGGGCGGCCGGTGTTTACCGACGAGGTCGACACCGCCGCCGTGAGCTTTGAATTGGAGCGCCAATTCCTCTCCTTCAAGTTCAACCCCGATTTCTGGGAGGAACTCGACGACTACAGTCGGCTCTTTGTGATCGCCCACGAGGCGTTGCATGTGCTTCTCAACCACGGAAATCGAAGCGCAAGTCCTCGCTCCGATGCCGATATGCGGGACCTCAATGTGGCCATGGACGTCACCGTCAATACCCAGCTTGTCACCGCCTTCGGTTTTCAGCGACAGCGACTCCACGACCGAATTGCCCAAAACGGCTGTTTTAAGGACACCGTCTTCAGCGACCAATCCCGTCTCCGATTCCAGCATTTCGAGCATATCTATCGCCAACTCGGCGGCGTCGATATCGCCGACGGCGAGCTGTTTTGCTTCGACGACCATGGAAGCCTCGGCGATATCCCCGAGGAGTTGGTCGACGACTTCTGTCACCGCGCCGGCCGCCGGATGTCCGACGACGAGGTCCAGGAGGTCAACCAGGCTCTCGATGAGAGTTCGGCCGGCGACTACACGCCGTTGGCCTCCATGGTCGTGGCTCCCGAGGAGGTGGAGGAAGACGACCGGTGGACGGAGTTTTTCGACTCCTGGGTCCGCCGCAATACGCCGGTCGATGAGATCGAAGAGCGCTGGGACCGCAGACCGCGCCGCCTCCAGTCGATGGGTCCGTCGCTCTGTATTCCCCGCGAGCACATCGTCAACGACTTCGACAAACCGCGGGTCGTCTTCTTCGTCGATACCTCCGGCTCTTGCCGCAAGTACGCCCGCCGATTTATGCGCTGTGTGGACTCCATCCCCCATCACATCTTCGACGTCGACCTGTATTGCTTCGATGTTCAGGTCTATCCCGTCGACCGCCACAACCGGACGTTGCGCGGATTCGGAGGCACCGCCTTTCACCCGCTGGAATACCACCTCAAAACCGAGGTCCGACGGGGCGTCGACTACCCGCAGACGATCTTTGTACTCACCGACGGTTATGGAAACCCCGTCGATCCCGTCCACCCCGAGCGCTGGCACTGGTTTCTCACCGAAGACGGCTCCGACAAGTACATCCCACCGGAATCGACGCGCCACTCCCTTGCCGAATTCGAGGCGGAATGACGGGGGACGAGAGGCTGAAGACGGAGGCGTCCACGCCTTCGGCAGTGTCGCCCATGAGGCGCTGAACATCGTTGGAGACGGAGGCGTCCACGCCTTCGGCAGTGTC
>CAYUPT010000516.1:0-3419 GCA_964446725.1 uncultured Bradymonadales bacterium
CGGTGGTGTTTCTGACGAGGAGCCGGTGACGGGGATGTTCTGGGGATCGATTGTGGCGCTGGTGGTGCTCGGTTGTTTTCTGTGGGGCGTGCTGCGAGTGGTGCGGCGCGGCCGCTGGATATTCGATGGCGACGAGCGCACCATTACCGCCGAGGTCAAGACGCTGTGGGGAGATCCGGCCCGAGGCGAGGCTCGACTTCGAGAGCTGGAGACATTGGAGGTCATCACACGGCGATGGCCGAGAAGCAGCGAGGTGGCGATTATCATCGATTCCGAAGAGGCCGGTGAAGAGCGAGAGGTCTTATTTTCGGGCCACGGGATGGGTGATGAAATCGAGGAGATCGGCCAGCGGATTCTCGATTTTTTGAAGCGACAGCGCTATCAGGTCGAATTCAAGACCAACGACGACAACCAGGGCGGCGACGGAGGGTAGGTGATGGCATCTCCAACAGTGAATACGGTGGGCCGCCGGTGGTGGAAGGTGGCGTTGGCAGCGGTGCTCGGCGCGGCGGCGTGGATGGTGGTCGCGATGCCGGCGTCGGCCGACGACTGGCAGGTGGATTCCGGCGGCGATCGACAGGCCGAAATTGTGGATCGCTACCAGTCGATGCTCGAGGACAATCCATCGTCGCAGATGGCCCTCGATCGGCTGCTGGGGCACATCGGGTTGGGGGCCGGGCTCGATGAGATGATCGGCGATTACCGGGGGCGCGTCGAAGCGGCGCCGGAGGATGCCAATCTGCGCCTGGTGCTGGGCCATCTTCTGGAGGCCCGCGGTGACTACGACGAGGCCATCGACGAATACGACCGGGCCATCGAACTAGACGGCGGTGATTCCGCCGGGTGGGTTGGGCGGGGGACGGCCCGGTTGATGCGCGGCGACCGCCGGGAGGCCATGGAGGACTTCGAGGAGGCGCTGGCACGCGAAGATGACACCCAGCGCCGCCGCGAATTGATGGAGGAACTCGGTGAACTCGCCTTCTCGCAGCGCGACTTCGCGCGCGGCATGGAACTCTTCGAGGGACTTATCGGGGAGCATCCGCGCGACGAATATCTGCGCATGGCCTACGTTCAACTTCTGGTCCAGTATCGGCAGGTCGACGCCGCCATCGAGCAATACGAAGAGCTTCGACCGCTCGTCAGCGGCGACCCGCGGCGCAAGGCCAATCTGCTTCGCGACAAGGCCGACGTCTACGAAATGATGGGGGAAACCGACGAGGCGATTGCGCTGTACGAAGAGATCGCCGACCTGGTCCGGGCCGACAGCTGGATAGCTCGCGATGTGCGCAATCGCATCGTCGATGTCTATCGCCAGGCCGGTCGACTCGACGAATTTATCGACGATTACGCACCGTCCTGGCGAAGTGGCGATTTCGACCAGCAGATGGCGGTCGCCGACGTGTTCGCCGAATTGGGCCGGCTCGACGAGGCCCTCGACGAATACCGACGCCTGACCCGGCAGCGGCCATCGGATATCGAAAGCCGTGAAAAGACGATTCGCGCCCTGGAGCGGATCGGACGAGAATCCGAGATTCCGGCGGCCTACCGCGACCTCATCCGGACTGCGCCGGGCGACGAGACGTACCGCTTCGAGTTGGCTCAATTTTACATCGAGACCGGCGACCGCGATGGGGCACGGGAGGTCCTCGACGAGCTCCGCCGGCGATTTTCGGAGCAATCGTATGTGCTGTTGGAATTGGCGGAGCATTACGCGCGCTGGCAATTCCGGGATCGGGCCCGCCAGGCCTACGACCGGGTCCTGGAGCGCGAACCGGATGATGACGCCGTCATTATCGATGTCGGCGATTATTATCTCGATACCGGAGACCGAAGTCGGGCCGTCGACATCTGGGAGACATTGCCCGATTCACAACTCGGCGAGCTCGATGGGCGCCGGCGTCTGGCAGAGGTCTTCGTAGAGCGGGGACTGATTCAGGAGGGCATCGACACCTACGACGAATTGCTCGATGAGACGCCGGATGATCGGCGATTATTGCAGTCGATGGCCCGGGCTCTCGAGCGCGCCGATCGATGGGAAGAGGCGCTGGATCGGTGGGAGCAATTATCGGATATCGCCGAGTCGCCGCGCGATCATCGTGACGCCCGAGCGCGAATGATCCAGATCTACGATCGACTTAACACATTGCCGGCTCGCATCCGCGACTGGCAGGAGGAGTTCGACGGCGAACTCGACGCCCGCGCAGTGGAGGCCGGCTTTTTATTGGCCCAGGGCCATATTCGACGCGGCGACTACGAGGATGCCGAAACGGTCCTGCAGCGGCTCGACGACAGCCAGGAGATGACCGATGGCCAACAGGTGGCGGTCTACGAGTTGCTCGAACAGACCTATGTGCGCAGTGAGCGCTACGGCGATGCCGTCGATATTCTGGACCGACTCGCCGGGATTCAGCCCGACCAGCGCTCGGAGTTGTGGCATCGCCGCTCCGAGCACGCACTTCGGGACGGCGACGTGGAGCGCGCCGTGGAATTTGCGACGATGGTCGTAGAGGCCAACCCCGATAGTGCCCGGGCGCAACGCCGCCTGGGCGATGTGTACCGTCAGGTCGGCGATCGTCAGGCGGCGGCCCGGCACTACCGCACGGCGATCGACATCGACCATCGCGCCGACGACGTTCACCTGGCGCTGGGCGAGGTCCTCGTCGAGCTCGGCGAAGTCGCAGAGGCCGAAGAGGCACTGATGACCGTTGTGGAGGACTCGTCGGACGACCAACTGGTGCGCGACGCCGGAGAGTTGATGCTGGCACTGGCCGCAGAGCACGACCGACTGGAGGCACTGGAGACGCGGTGGGTGCCGCTGACGTTTCGCATGCCGCTGCGGCGAGTGCACGCCGAGCTGATGTTCGAATTATACGACCGCATCGCCGGCCCGCTTCTGTTCGAGGCGTATCACGGAATGGCGGACCATCGACAACGGGCCTCGGCGCAGCTCTTCGAACTCGGTGGTCGGGCGGCGACACTGGTGGTTGCCCAGCTACGCTCCGACGATGTGTCGACGAAGGCCCGCGCCGTTCGCATGGCTGCCGAACTCGATGTGGACGTCGCCGCATCACAGATCGGTCGGCTCATTGAGCGAACCGAAGACGAACAATTGCGCCATATGGCAATTGTTGCGGCGGCCCGGTTGGGAGACGATGACGCCGTGGAGCCACTGGTGGAGGTCATGGATCGCAATTCGTCGACGACCCGTGCCCTCGCGCTGTGGGCACTGGGCTACATCGACTCCGAATCCGCCCATGAGGTGCTTCGCCGGCGCGCTACCTCCAATATTCCGGGGACCGACCGCGATCTGGCGCTGCTGGGGCTGATGGATGCGCCGACCAGTGGCGACCCATGGACATGGGTGGTCTCCCAACTCGATGAGATGGGGCAGTCACCGGCGGCTGTGGAGGTGCGCGCGT
>CAYUPT010000517.1:0-1288 GCA_964446725.1 uncultured Bradymonadales bacterium
TGCCTTTGAACTCCTGGAAGATGACTTCGTCCATCCGGCTTCCGGTGTCGATCAGTGCAGTCCCCAGGATTGTCAGGCTGCCGCTGTTTTCGAGGTTGCGGGCCGTGCCAAAGAGCTGGCGGGGCATCTCGAGGGCGCCGGCTGAAAGTCCACCGGAGAGCGTCTTTCCGCCGTTGCCGCGATGGGTATGATTGTAGGCTCGGGCGAGCCGGGTGATGGAGTCGAGCAAAATGAGGACGTCTTCGCCGTCCATCATCCGTCGCAGAGCCTTGACGAAGACCTGCTCGGCGAGATTGGTGTGGTTGGAGGGACGTCGATCGGCGGTCGACGAGTACACCTTAAAGGGCATCGACCGTTTGAAGTCGGTGGCCTCTTCGGGGCGCTCGTCGATCAGCAGCGCCATCTGGTAGATATCGGGGGCGTTTTTATGAACGGCCTCACCGATGGCTTTGAGAATCGTCGTCTTACCGGCCTTTGGCGGGCTGGTGATCAGAGAGCGCTGGCCGCGAGCAATCGGCGTGACCATATCCATGATCCGTCCGATGTATTCGTGGCGTTCCGTCTCCAGACGGATGCGCTGCTGCGGCTGAACCGGGGTGTAATCCCCGAGCTTGGCCGACAGTTTTTCGAGTTCAGGATGTCTATTTCCGCCACCGTTGCCTCGGTGGCTGCGGTTTCTACTCATGATGTTTCGGTTCTTTTTGGTTGAAGACTGACCGGAGTTCGCCCCACAGTCGGGACGAATCGGCCAAGGCCCGTTACAAGACCGGTGATAATCCCTATTTCAAACGAGATCTGACGATGGAAAACAATACCGACGGCGAATTCTCAAAAACCCATGGAGTTCATCCCAGGGTATTACAGGTCAGTGGGGACGAGGCCCATCGCTGGTGTGGAGCAATCTGGTCGATTGGCCCCGATGAACAACAATTGGTCGGAGAATTGCGCAGTCTGGTAGAGAGTACGCTTGCAGCGCACTGGATGCAACCACCTGTAGAATATGACACAGAGACCGATATCGTCAATTCCTTTGACGCCGTCTTCTACGATGCGGTCTCAGAGGGGCTGGCCGATAAGCTGGAGGCCGACGGTTGGCATTTTGTGGAACTTCGCGGTCTGGTGATCGAGGAGTACGAGCAATTCGACGTCTTTGTCGATGAAGCCGAAGACGAGGGACGCTCGATCGGGGCCCGGCCCGACGCTTTGTGGCGCTGTGAGATCGGGGCCAGTCAGGGACTGGTCGATATCGATGCCGCCGACTTTCGCAACAGGGTCGTCGAATTGTGGG
>CAYUPT010000517.1:1298-3412 GCA_964446725.1 uncultured Bradymonadales bacterium
GCGAATTGGCGTCGCGCACCGATCTGGAGGTGGCGCCGGATCGGGCGGGACTCGACGAGCTTCAGGACGCCGTCGTCGGAGAGAATATCGACGGGATCGCCTGGCTCGACCCAATCGACTACCAGGCTGTCTGCGATTTTATCGGCGTTGTACTCCAGGCGACGACGTCCTTCGACGTCCAGTGGGGGACTTGTCCGGTCGACGACGAGACCGGCCTCGCACCACTGCCACTGTTGCGGGCGCGCCCGTCGGCGATGGGTTCCTGGTCGACGCTGAAGGTGGGACGCGATGTCATTCGCCGCGTCTGTGTTCCCTGGGGCGACGGAAACGAGCAGCAACGACGGCTGACACAGCTGGTCGCCGACTACGAGCGCCGTATCGGCGATTCGCAATGAGTTCGGCGTCCCGTCATAGCCGGGCGGTGTCGGATGAATATCGGTCGATAGTGGAGGGCTTTTTACCGGTAATGACATCAATGTCAGAGATCGGTGCCCCCCGTAGAGACCGCCGGTGAGTTCATCGATGATCGATGGGAATGCTTTTTTTGGTCCATCCGGTGAATTCTTCCGGTTTGGCCGGTAACTCCCGTGTTGTCAGTGGTTTACACGGTGTTCTGGTCGTGCTTTGAGAAGATGTGGGGCGGTAAATTAGAAAAAAATAGCAGGGAGTCCCGTACCCTGGAATGGGGGTTGCAATAATTGTTGGGTGAAGCGAGGGACGACCAGCAATTCCAGCTGCATGTTGCACTGGATGGTCGTCCACAATCGTCACCATCAGGAGGTACGCCATGTACGGACTGAATATAAGAAAAGTCAATTCGCTACTCGCCGTGGGACTGCTGGCGGCCGGACTCGGCTGCGGGGAGCCCGTCGAAGAAGACAATGAGCAAAATCAGGGCGATTCTGAAACATCAACAATCCACGGCCAGCTGAGTGCGGAGGCCGATGCGGAAGCGACCATCGCCCATGCCTATGAGGTCGACGGAGATGGCGATTCGACGATGGTCTCCGAAGAAGAGGGCGACGTCGAATCCGACGGCCAGTTTACCGTCGACGTCGATCTCGAATTGTACACCGGCGGCGAACTCTATGTGGAGGCCGAAGAGCAGGACGGCGATGAATGGGAGGGGTCGGTCCTGGTGGAGGCCAGTGTGGAGTCGAATGCCGAAGTCGATACGGCACCGATCTCGTCGGAGACGACCTTCGAGACCGACACCCTGATTAGCGCCAAAAGCGACGGCCACTGGAACGACGACTGCAACAGCGCCGATCATCGATCGTTTATCAGCGCCGAGGCGGCCGCCGAGGCGCAGGAGTCGGCCGATGACTATCAGGCCGAAGTCGAGGCCTACGCCCGGGCATCGGCATCGGCGATGCAGGCGTCGGCGACGTATATGGAAGACGAAGCCGACAAGAGTCGCGACGACATCGAAGCGGCCTTTGAGCACCGATCGGAGGCGCGCGCCGATCTCGATTCAGTGCTTCTGGCCGGAAACCAGGACTCGGACGGTGCATTCGAGGCCTATCTCGATGCAGCCGCCGAATCGCGCAGTAATATTGGGATGAGCGCCGAAGACCAGGGACGCGAGATGCAGGCTGCCATCGAGGCCTTTCTCGTCGCCTCTGGCGAACTCTCCGGCGACGTCCGCCAGCGCGCGGAGTCGAATGCCGAAGAGCAACGCTCGTACTTCGTCTTGGCGGCGACTGAAGCAAAACTCGAAGCCCTCGGTATTGCGCAGGACAATATCGACAATGTCGTCGCGGCCGCCGGCGATCTGAGAGCGGATCTTCAATCGGCTTCCGACAGTGATGCGCGGGCAAGTGCGTGGGCTGACTTTCAGGCGGCCGTTGTCGCCGAAATGGAAGCGGCACACACGGCGATTATCGACGAAGTCGAATTGACCGCGGCCTTCGACGCCTACGCCAGCGCTCGCGCCGACATCGATGCCCAGGCGATGGCCGATGTGATTGCTTCGGAATGTCTCGATGCCTACGCGACGCTGTGGGCGACAGTCATGGCCGAAGCGGAGGCGATGGCCGACAATCTCGATGAACTCGGCGGCGACATGGAAGATGAGCTCGATGGCCAAAGCGACGTCGAGATTCTGCTGGCGA
>CAYUPT010000518.1:0-3401 GCA_964446725.1 uncultured Bradymonadales bacterium
TCTTCGACCTGGGATGAGTCCGAATAACCCGGGTCGCCGATAAACGGCGGAGTGAGGCCAGGGGTTGCAGGCTGGGGGCTTGAGGGTTACGACGCGACTCGCATATCGCCGTCACCCTTCCCCTGCCCCACAAGTCGATTGCCATGGCTCAGACATACTTTGCCTCCACACCGCCCGGCCTCGAAGAAGCTGTTCTCAACGAAGTTCGCCGACTCGGCGGCAACCGCCCCACCGTCCTTCACGGCGGCGTCGAATTCGACGTGGCCCGAAAGCGTCTTTTTTATGCCCACCTCGAAATGAGGACGCCGACCCGGATCTGGCTGCGCGTCGATGAATTTCGGGCCCGCGATGCTCCGGAGTTGTACAATAAGACCCGGCGATTCGAATGGGAGCGGCTCATCGGCGGGGAACATTCCATCGCCATCGACGCTCACTCCATCAAATCCCACCTCTATCACACCGGCAAAGTCGCTGACACCGTCGCCGATGGTATCCGCGACCACTTCGTCGAGGACCTCGACGGCGAGTCGGCGCCGGCGATCGCCGAAGACAACGACGCCGACGCCCTGCGGCTGATGGCGCGGCTCGACCACGACCGATGCAAGCTGAGCCTCGACGCCAGCGGCGAGCGTTTACATCGGCGCGGATGGCGCACCGAAGCCGGCGAAGCGCCGCTTCGCGAGACCACGGCGGCGGCGATGCTGGAACTCATCGACTGGTCGCCCGACGAGGGACTGGTCGACCCACTGTGCGGAAGTGGCACCATCGCCATCGAGGCCGCCTGCCGGGCCACGAACCGAGCGCCTGGCCTGGAGCGCGGTTTTGCCCTCGAGAAATGGCGCAACTTCCAACCGGAGCGCTTCCAGGCGATGCGCGACGAATTATCGGACGAGATCATCGATGACGCACCGGCGCCCATCGCCGGCTTCGACGCCAATTCGGAAGTCGTCGACATCGCCCGGCGCAACGCCGATCGCGCCGGTGTGGGCGACGTCGTCGAGTTCGAGCACGCCAAATTCGATGATTTCGCCCTTCCCGATGACGTCCAGTGGATTGTCACCAACCCGCCCTACGGAGAACGAATGGAGGCCGCCGGCATTCTGGAGTCGCTCGTCTCGACCTGGCAGGCCATTGACGGCCACTGCAACCTGGCATTTCTGTGGCCCCAGGCCGATCGCCGTGATGTCGGCGAATTGGCCGGCAGTAGCCTGGAAGTGGTGACCTCCTTCGAAAACGGCGGGCTCTCCGTCGATCTGTGGCGCGGATAAGCCCCGTTTGGCGAGGGCTATTGCACATTTCCGGCGTCCCTCTACGATGACGGTGCCGGTCGACAGCACCACCGGCCCAACTGACTCCGACGGCATCCACACAAAATGCCGCTGACCGATCTGAAAAAGGGATTATTCTATGACTTATATTCGCGGAAAAAAGACTCTGATCACCGGCGCCGCCAAGGGAATGGGTCGAGAAATGGCTCTGGAATTCGCCCGGCGCGGAGCGGACCCGATTCTGGTCGATATCGACAAAGAGGGTCTCGACGAACTGGCCGGTGAATTGGCCGCCGACGGCCACACTGTCCACTCCTTCGTCGCCGATCTGTCGAGTCGAAAAGACATCAAGAAGCTGCGCGACGGTGTCAACGAGGAAGTCGGCCGCATCGACATCCTGGTCAACAACGCCGGCGTCGTCACCGCCGGGCCCTACGAAGAAGTCGACGACGCAGCCGATGAATTGATGCTCGACGTCAATATCAACGGCGTCCACTGGATGACCAAGTATTTCCTGTCGGACCTCAAGCAAGGCGCCGACACCCATCTGGTGAACCTGGCGAGCGCCGCCGGTCTGACTGGTGTCGCCGGACAGGTCATCTACTGCGCCACAAAGTGGTTTGTCACCGGCTTTAGCGAGGCACTTCGCCTGGAGTTGCAGGAAAATGGCCATGAGCACGTCGGGATCAGTATTATCTGCCCCGGATTCGTCGACACCGGCATGTTCGACGGCGCCGAGCCCCCGTTGCTGATGCCCATGTTGCAGCCGGAATTCGTCGTCGACCAGATCATGGAGTCCATCGAGGACAACAAGCTCTACGTCCAGGAGCCGTTTATGGTCAAATTGACCCCCGCCCTTCGCGCATTGCTGCCGACGCCGATTGTCGACAAATTGATGGATGTCACCGGCGCCACTCGGGCCATGAAAGGCTGGAAAGGTCGAAAGTCTTCGTGAAAACTGAAGTGTCCCGGGTAGGCCGACCCGGGACATCGATGGTCTTCGCCAAATATTCCACCACCTCCCCCCGGCAGTGACGGTTGATCACGTCTTCGCGCTCCGCCCCTCGGAGAGCATCATCTTGTCCTTATCCGTCAACCAGCCCATATCGCGGAACCAGGCCACTGTGTCCTTGAGTCCCTCTTTGACGTCCGGATATTTGTAGTCGTATCCCGCTTCCAGTGTCTTGCGATTGCTGAGCCAGTAGCTGGAACTGATATATTCGGCGGATTGGACCTCGAATACCCGGACTCGCGGAATCCCAAACTGGCGCTGGAGCCATGTCCAGGCCTGTGCTGCCTTCGCCATAATCGGGTTGAGCACGGTGACCGGAAGCAACGGGATATCGCGCATGTTGCGCCCTGTAAGAAGCGCGATATACTGCAAGAACTCGTAGTACGAGATGATGCTGTTGTCGACGATATTGAAGTCTTCGCCGATCAGTTCCGGGCGGTCTGCCGCGAAAATCGAGAATCCGGCGACGTCTTCCACGTGCACCGATGTGGTGATGTAATTTTCGGCGTCTCTGGGAATCGCCGGAACCAGGCCCATGGCAATCGCCAGAATAATTCCGCCGTGTCCGTAGGCACTTCCCGGCCCGTAGATCGGCGCCGGTCGCACGACGGTCACCGGAAAATCGTGTTCCTCATACAGCCGCCACACCATCTTTTCCTGTTCCCACTTCGTCACCGAGTAGTCGTTGACGAGGTGGGTCCCCTCCGGTTCGTCGGCGTCGGCCGGTGTATTCTTGGGAGACGAACAGGTTTCATCGAAGGGGACGTTGACCTTGGAGCCGTCGGCGGCGGTGTAGGGTTTTCCAAAAACCCCGCAGGTCGACCAGTGAATGAAGTGCTCCAATTCGTCGTGGTCGAGCGCCAACTCCAGGAAGTTGCGCGTCCCATCGACGTTGATCTTGCGAAGCACCTCATAACTCGCGCTGTAGTCGTACAGCGACGCCGTATGAAACACGTGGGTCACCGGCCGATCGAAGAGCGGCTCCATCGACTTCTGATCGAGCAAGTCGGAGGCGATGATTTCCAGATTCGGGTGGTCGAAATCGAGCCCGATGGATTCCAATGCGTCGATGCGCTCGTCGTCCCGGAGTGACGCCGCCAGATCGGTGGCCACGACCTCCT
>CAYUPT010000519.1:0-3399 GCA_964446725.1 uncultured Bradymonadales bacterium
GGGATACTGCTACGTAAGAGGCGCCGTCGTTAACGCGCGCCGGGATTCGCCGCAGATCAATCGGTTCTTCTCGTCCGAGATGCGCAAGAGCTGGAATCACCGGCGGACTTTTTCATCGCTGTTGTGTGTCCCCGTGTTTGACACTTCTGCGTGGGTGCCTGTCGGCGTGGTTTACCTGACCTCATCACTCAATAGTCCATTCTGGGCTGGACTGGCGTCCAATGAGCGACTAAATTTGAGTCGTGTACTGCGATCGACCTTTCGAAACCTGCTTGAGTACAAATCAACTGTCTCCCCATCGGAGTCCCACCATGACAAAACCTGAAGGATGGACGGAAATCACGGACGGATTCTATATCATCGATCAGTCTGGAACATCGCCGACCGAAGATGCCATGCGGCAACAGGCTGATTCAACCTATCAAGAGGTGAAGGAAGCGGTACGGGGTAAGATCAAATTTGCCGATAAGAAGAGCGATTCTCCTCGTCAACCGTCGGACACTTCAAATACGTCGGCCACCGGTTGACATGCCAAGTAATTTTGGGAGGGAGACTGCCAGTACGTCATCGATCAGGCTCCTAGCATCGCCTCGATACCATCGCCCCTTCCTCGCTGTCGTTCGTTGTGTCGCCGAGGGATGACATTCGGTCGCAGAACCGTTGAGTGCTTCCCCGACAGGATTGGAGCCGATGAGAGCCTGTCATCGCAGCGGCTTTGTCCGCAGGACGCCGATCCGCCGTCGACACTACTCCCCGGCCGCCAACATCCCTGAACTACTTCCCGGAAACTCGTCGTAGACCGTCCCGTCGAGCCGCCGGCCGGCGGCCGTCGAGGTGGGCCCGCCCCACTGTTTGAAAAAGAAGGCGACGCCCTGGTCGGCGCAGCGGCGTTGGATGGCGCGGACCCAGTCGATGCGTTCCGGGCGCTGGGTCCAGTCGCCATCTTCATAGTCGACCAAGGCGCGGCGCCGGGGGGCTTCGGTCCACAGGTGGTTGCCCGATTCACCGCCGACGATCAGGTAGTGTTACATCGAGAATGGGCGGCATCTTCGAAATCGCAACAAAAGCAGCCCAAAATTACCGGGATCAGGAATTAGCGCGACGTTCGTCCAACTCGAGTTGTATACCGTCGAAAGTGGCGTCGTCGAGGTAATCGGTATTGTTGAGATGACGCAGCAGCGCCGTGGTGCTCGTGTCGAGCCTGTTTGCCATATAAATAGCATCGTCAGCATCGGAGAGTTCGCCACCGAGTTCGTCCAGTGAGCTCTCTACGAGAATCGGTGGCATCAACAACATCGCTGCAAACGCATTGGCACGCTTTTCGATATCTTCGGGGGCCCATTCTCCGCTGACCAGTGCGAGGGTATCACCGAAGGCCCGATCGTGGAGCAGGTGACACAGCTCGTGGGCCATCGTAAACCTGCGGCCTGAAGAATAGCGATTGGAACGATGGGTTGTATTGATGAGAATCCCGGGTCGATGCTCATCGCCGGCAACGGCAACGCCCCGGATCGTAGCATCTTCGAGCGGTTTCTCTTCGAGCCAGACGTCGAGTTGCTCGAGCAACTCTTCTACATTTAGGTAGACGGTCTCAGTATCGATGACGTCGAAATCGTCGAGTATTTCCAGTGCCAGATCATAGCCTTGCTCCCAGACTCGTTCTTGACTCAGGGAGCGTCGTCTCGCTTCGCGATCGAGTCGAGTCTCCTCCGAACCGGTCAGCGAAAGGACAAACTGGAGCAACGAGACTTTATCGGCCTTGCCAATATCGGGTGCGACAGTGCCGAACATCAGGGCCGCGGTGGGCGAGCCTTCGACGACGAGGTCGTTGGCAACCGGCTCAAATAATGTGTCGACTCCGGGCTCACTGAACTCATCGACACAATCAATCAACTCCGTCCACCCTTCGGAGATGGATTGTTCGTCGGTGCCTAGACCGGCTATCCACATCAGACGCTTGCCGACGGGGGTATCGTCACGAATCTTTCGTAGTCGTTTCCGAAGGCACTCCAATCGCTCCGAGTCTTCGACCTGCTCGCTGAGGTACTGATGGCTGTCTTCCAGAGCTTTGAAGAGCGGTTTTGCCACTTCCATCGGGGCAAGGCGTGAAAGCCCTTCGGAATGACTGAACTGAAAATGTTCGGGCTGGCCGGCTACTTTCGTAGGTCCCCAGGAGATCTCGATCTGGCTGCGCCATCGCCGAAATACGATGTCCGGGAAAATGCCTCCCTCTCTACAGGCCTGGAGGGCGTGGCGTTGCCACCAACTGGACCACTGCTGTTCCCAATTTGAGGCTTCTTCAGAATTTCTCTGTCTGGCAGCGGGAGGAAATCGGCTGTTTTTGAGTGACTCCCAGGCAGTTGCTCCCGCGACATCAACTGGAAGCCGTTCTTCGTGAAAAAGTGGCTCCCAATTCGTCGCAATCCACTCGAAGATAGGAAGGAGGTTCCAATGAACGGCATCAACGCGGTCATCAATTTCTTGATGTTCACATAGATTTCGGCCGTCGACCCAAATTTGAAAACTCCCCCAGGAAGCGTCGAGGTCTGGTGGACCAGACGGTGGCACCTCTGAACTTCGCGCAAACGCAATTTGAATGGCGAATCGGGAAGTATCGCCTACCAGTTTTTTGTAGGTGGTTCTCATCGGCTCTCTCTAGTGATGATCCCAAAACTGTTTGATCTGGCGGCGCTTGACTTTTCCGGCTGAGCACCACTCTCGGCGAATCTTTTCGGGAACTTCTTTCCATCCGACAGGATAACCATGCCACAGAGCCTCATCATCCAGAGGATTCCGATGCATTTGAGCGCAAAACGCCTTGCCGTCGTGGGTTGCATATCTCTTTTGTCCATCCAACTCGCTCTCCTGAAGCATTGTTGCGGCGTCGCTTTCGTCAATGTCATCCGGACAAAGAGAGCCCTTGCGACCTCGCTGCCATGGTTTCTTATGTTTTGGATTTGGAGCGTACTTCACGGAGTCCCTTTCCGATTCGGAGAGTCAGGACGGCTTCTTTTAGCTACTACTACGCCTTGAGTACTCGTGGACGGTGCATCGACGCGTCGAAACCGCGCTGGCTCTGCGTTGCGGCTCGCTCGACGATGCGGACTGCTACCGTCAACTTCGGCTCAGGCCGTTATAATATCAGTAGATGAAGAGCAAATGTATGAAAAGGTCGGAAATTTGCACTGTTTTTGGCACTTGGGATGTTTTTTCGAAGAATTCGATGGGATGCTATTGCGCCCCGAAGGGCCCGATATAATCGGTCCCCGGGTTCGACCCGTGGCGGTGATTGTACGTCGATCCCTTCGGTCGCGCCGTATCGGATCGCACGTTCCCCGCCAATAATTGCGAGTCCGGCGGCCTTGGCCCCGGCTCGCAATACGGGGAGTGAAGCGACCC
>CAYUPT010000520.1:0-3398 GCA_964446725.1 uncultured Bradymonadales bacterium
AACGGCGTCGATCGAGAATTTGCCGGGACCGGTAAAGGCCAGCGTCAAAAAGACTCCGGCGTACAGAAGGGCCAACTCGTAGTCTCCGAACGGATCGCCCCACATGATGGCGTGGGCGTAGGAGGCGACGAGCATCGCTATCACCAGTGGAATCGCCGCCAGCCGCGTCAGGGCACCGCCCATGATCAGGATCGCGCACAGGACTTCCGCAAAAATGACGAGCACGGCGTTGATCGTGCCCGGCATCCCCAGCAGGCCATCGAAGTTTTCGGCCACACCGCCAAAGTTTTCGATTTTGCCGAGGCCGTGGGCAAAAAGCATCATCAGGCCCGCCGAAAGGCGCAACGCCAGTAGCCCGATACCGCTGAGGTTCTCTTTTTTGTCGTCGTCGATCAAAAACTCCATGATACTGCCTTGTACAGGGGGGATTGCGTCAAAGGTCTCCAATGCGCGCACCAAAACCTGAAGGCGGAGCCGAAAATGTCAAGCTCATCGGTGGTTTGGACTTGCACGCCGGGACCTGTCTGATTATGCTCCGCATGTCTTGTTAGTAGATACTTACTTGTCACTGCACCCGACGGGAGAAACGCCATGGGCAACGTCAACGAAAAGATGAGAGAACTCGTCAAAGAGCTCGAAGAAAAACGAGAAGATACCCTCGAGATGGGAGGCCCGGAGCGCGTCGAGCGCCAGCACGATCGCGGCAAAATGGATGCCCGCCAGCGCATCGATTACCTCTATGACGACAACTCGTTTACCGAGTTTGGTCAGCACGCCTACTTTCACGCCAACGGCGAACCGGTCTCCCAGGACGACGTCCGAAGCCCGGCGGACGGTGTCATCACAGGATTCGGCAAGATCAACGGGCGAACCGCCGTCTGCGCTGCCTACGACTTCACCGTCCTCGGCGGCTCCATCGGCGACGTCAGCGAACGCAAGGTCACCCGCTGTCGCGAATTCGCCATCAAGCATCGGGTCCCGATGATTTGGCTCATCGACTCCGCCGGCGCTCGCGTCCACAGTGGATCGGGCATTGACGGCGACGAGATTTCGACATTCGCCGACTCCGGCTATCTGTTTCGCGAGCAGGTCACCATGAGCGGCGTCGTCCCGCAGGTCTCGGCGATGGTCGGTCCCGGCGCCGCAGGAACCGCCTATATCCCGGGGCTGGCGGACTACGTCCCGATGGTCGACGGCACCAGCTCGATGGCCCTCGGTGGACCGCCACTGGTCAAGGCCGCCGTCGGAGAAGACGTCGACGAACAGGACCTGGGTGGCTCGAAAGTTCACAACAAACACTCCGGTGTCGCCGATCAGCGTTTTGAGACCGACGAGGAGTGCCTGGACTCGATTCGCGAATATCTCAGCTATTTTCCGCAAAATTGCAGCGAGCAGCCGCCGGCCGCCGACGAACCCTTCGAAGAGGATCCGGAGCGCGAAGAGGGCGGAGAAGTCCGCGAACAACTTCTCGATGTGCTGCCCGAGGAAAAACGCCGGGCCTACGATATGCACGACGTCATCGAGAACGTCGTCGACGACGGCGAATATTTCGAGATGAAGCCCGAATTCGCCAAAAACATCGTCACCGCCTTTGCCCGCATCGGAGGCCGTTCGGTGGGGGTTATCGGAAATAATCCCAAGTACTACGGCGGCGTATTGGACAACGACTCCGCCGACAAGGCGGCGCGTTTCGTCAATCTCTGTGACAGCTTCAATATTCCCCTCGTCTTCCTGCAGGACGTCCCGGGCTTTATGATTGGAAGCAAGGTCGAAAAGCAGGGGATTATCCGCCACGGCGCCAAAATGCTCTTCGAGGTCTCGAAGGCCACGGTGCCCAAAATTACGGTCATCGTCCGCAAAGCCTACGGCGCCGGCTACTACGTGATGTGTGGCAAGGCCTACGAGCCCGACCTTCTGGTCGCCTGGCCCACCGCCGAAATCAGCGTCATGGGCGCCGAGGGTATGGTATCGATTTTTGCCCGCAAGATGCTGGAGGGCAATCCCAATGCCGAGGAGACCAAAAAGCAACTGGTGGAGGCCATCGAGCCCTACATCGATATCTACAAAGTCGCCGGTCGGGGACTGATCGACGAGGTCATCGACCCCCGCGAGACCCGCGACTACATCATGGCCGGTCTCGAGCTTGCCAAAAACAAGACTGTTCAGCGTCCCGAGCGCAAATCCGGCGTCCGTCCCGTCTGATCGCGGTCTGGCTTCATAAGCACTGATTCGACAACCCCCGGAGTCCGCGATGGGCTCCGGGGGTTGTTCGCTTTGTCGGGGGCAGAGGACACCGCCGAGGCCGGCGAGGCCCCGTCACGACCGTGAATGAGCGCAGGATGGCTTCAGGTTCCGAGCATCATGGTTCTATGTTATCAAACTCGTTCACCACCGGCGTAAAACCGGTGGGGTCATCCCTCGCCCGGCAGCTCCAACCGGCTCTATGTCATCAAACTCGTTCACCACCGGCGTAAAACCGGTGGGGTCGTCCGTCGCCCGGAGCGCCCGGAATCGCAGCGGCCCCAACCGGGTCTATGTCATCAAACTCGTTCACCACCGGCGTAAAACCGGTGGGGTCATCCGTCGTCCCAACTGGGCCCCAACCGGTGTCGTCACCCGAATATGACGTCGTCGGTGTCGGGCTCGCGCCGTGCGCCCGAGACCACTGCGTGTACCTGAGACCGGCACAAAAAAAGGCCGGCCCTCCGAAAAGAGCCGGCCGTGCGCGTGAACTCAGAATCGCTTACCACATGACATCGACGTTTTCGTCATCGTCAGTCGTCTCTGAGCTCTGGTCCCCTTCGTCGTCAATAGTTGTGACCCGATACTGGATGTACTCCGTATCTTCCGGCGGGTCGTAGCTGCATCCGAGAACCCCACACTGTTCACCATCCATTTCGTGGATGCAATCGACGTCGGTTTCCTGAGCCTGACCGCCGAGTCCGCTCTGCGTACAATCATCCAGATCCACCGGTGAAGACGAGAGTTCCTCGTCGTCTTCATCGAAGTACAGAGCCTGGAACTCCACAGTCTCGGCGCCGAACACAGTGGCATCAATGATGATACTACTACTGCTCTCGCCGGGGATGCTACTGGTACTGGTGGTGATCGGCGGAACAACATACGGGATTTCGATGACATGGACGGTCACCGAACTCATCTGGCCCTGAGCGTCTTCGGCGACCAGTCGGTAGCAGCCGTTTTCAATGACATCCTCTTCCAAAAAGGAGCCGTCGGCGTCGGCATCGTCGACCAGTGTCGTCCAGCTGTCAGCATCGTTACAATTGCCGCTGGACGGAACATCGTCGCGCTCCAAATGCTGGGTATCGGAGGCGTCGATATCCCAGTTGAAATCGACATCGCCGGTGTCTACTTCGACTTCACCGTCGAGGCCGTCG
>CAYUPT010000521.1:0-3384 GCA_964446725.1 uncultured Bradymonadales bacterium
ACCATCGCCTATATGCACGGGACCTGGCCGGAGCCGTCGGCCGATCGCCTTCTGGATCTACTGTCGATGACCGGCTACCGCGGCGCCGGCCTCGGCGATATGCGCCAGGATGCCGAAGAATTATTTGATCTGGCGCGCGACCACCGCCGCATCGATCGAAGCACCTATCGCGACACCCACCAACAGGGCGATACGCTCGTTGTCGTCCAGACCGGTGTCGCCCCCTACCGGGAAGCCGAACGGGTCTCGCTCGAGCAGGGCTTGCGCTACAGCCAGCGCTCTCCGTACGCCTCGGTCCATATCGATGGCACGACCCATGATCAGGCGCTGCAACTGGCGGCGGCCGGGGTGTTGACCTGGGTCAATTTCTCGACCCTGTCCAGAAACGGTGTCCCGTCGAGCCGTTCCACCACCCTGCGCGTCGACGATCGACAGCTGCGACTCTCCAATCCCATCGACATCGGCGCTCAGATCGAGGCCGCCTGGGACATGATCAGCGCCACGGCGATGGCGGCCGCCATCTCGCGGGCCGTCGTCCGCGCCGCCGCCGGCCTCGGCGCCCGGTTTATCGCCGAAGGCATTGCCGAAACCGCCGGTGCCGGAGGCGGCTCGGAGCTTATCGGCTGGCTGACCGGAATCATTTTACAGAGTTCGCTGGCCGCCGCCGACACCCCGGATACCCGAAGCTGGACGTCACTGCCCGACGGCATCAACCTGGTGCGCCTTCAGCTGCCGCCGGGTCAACACGATGTCCACCTCGATTTCGGCGACCGAAGCGACACCCGTCAACTCGAGATCGGCTCTTCGGGCTTTCAACTCCTTAATTTCTCGCGAATCCGATAACCCCCACCCGCCAATGGAGATTGACATGCGACGCACCATCGCCGCCTTACTTGCCATTTCCTTTTTACTGACCGCGTCGTCGGCCTGGGCTATCGACGGCTACAAAGACCGCCACGGCTTCTTTATCGGCGGCGGCATCGGCGGGGGACCGGGCGCCGTCCACATCGCCGACGAACCCTTCGACTCCGGCCTGGAGGGAACCGGTGACCTGGGACTGGCCCCCAGTCTCATCGTCGGCGGAGGGGCCACCGATCGCCTCGTCTTTGGCGCCGAGGCCAATACCTGGATTCGCACCGTCTCGCGCCACGGCAACCGCCTGAACCACCAGCACTGGTCGTTTAACGCGGTGACCAATTTCTTTGTCATCCACGGCTTTTATCTGGAGGCCGGCATCGGCTTGGGCTATGCCTTCTCGGATGCCACGACCAACCAGGGCGACGAGCGTCGCTACCAGGAAATGGGGCTGGCCGGCAAAATTGGCACCGGATTCGAGTACTTTCTCGATGGCACGATTGCCGCCGGAATGAACTTTGGATATACCCGCCACTTCTACAGCAACGTCGACTTCGACACCTTTACCGGTGCCATTACCCTGCGCTGGTATTAACACGTACGCGACTGTCACAGAGCGCCTGCCCACACACAACAACGCCACCGGCACCATTGGGTTAGTGTCCGGTGGCGTTGTTGTGTTGGCGTCGGCTTCTACTCAATCGCAGTTCATCACATCTGGATGATCTCGACTCCGCGATCGGAGGTGTCGTCATCCTCGTGGTCGGACTCGTCGAGCTCGGAGTCCGGCCACGACGGCTTTTTGTGTTCGATTTCGACGCGGGGCCGCTCGTCTCGGCGCTCTTCGCGCTTCTTTTTCAGCTCGTCGTATATGATGTAATCCGGCAGCATCGCTTGTCCTTCGACTCGAGGAGCTCAACTTCAACTCGCGAACCGGATTTCCAGACAACGTCGGCGACGACTGCCCGCGAGGACCCGGTGGCCTCTGCATAGGTTAACGTGCAGAATCCATTCCAATTTCAACGGCCCGGCCGTGCTGTGGCATCCCACAGACTGGCACAGGTCGCTGCCGCTCACACTATCAAACATAACAAAGATGCGGCGTTCGTCCAATTTTGAACGATTTCGCCTCCTGTTGACGGTCCTTTTGGACGACTGTTGACATCCAAGTCGAAGTCCATAATGTACCAGACCTAACGGGCGTTAACCTAACGCTTGTTAAACACAGCCCGGCCCCCTTTTCTTCCCATCGACCCGAGATTGTCCGGTGAGTGACCCCCCCACAACCGAACTTCCCCCGCTGACCCGCGACTTTATCGACGCCGGCGTCAGCGAACGGGCGGCCCGCATTATGGCCGCCGCTCTCGATCTCTTCGCCGAAAAGGGCTACGCGGCGACGACGGTGCGCGAAATCGTCAACGAAGCCGACGTCACCAACCCCATGCTCTATTACTACTTCGACAGCAAAAAGGGGTTATTCGTGGCCCTTATCGACATTCTCTTTGGCTCGCTAGCAACGCAGGTCCGTCAGATCATCGACGACTCCGACGCGTTGCGCCCGCGACTGCGGCGCATCGCCCGCGCTCATTTCGATGCCTGCCACGACGCCCCGGAGGCCCTTCGGTTTATCTACTCCGTGACCTTCGGGCCCACCAAAAGCCGCCCGGAATTCGAACTTCCCGACTCCGAACAGGCCGTCCCGCGGATGCTCGAGCAGTCATTTTGCGACGCCATCGAGTGCGGAGAACTGACCCCGGCGGCCAATTTTGACGCTCTTTTTTTGACCGAGCACTTCATGGGTCTTATCAGCAATCACCTGATGGGGTTTCTGGCGTTGCACGACCAGCCCGACAGCACGCTTCCGCACCGCAACAGCATCGACGACTACCTCAGCGACCATGCACTCGACGAGATGCTCGACTTCTTCTTTTCCGGTGCCGGCCGGACCGACAGCGAGGCAACCTCATGAATCGCCGGATCAGCGCCCTGTTTATACTGTGGCTTCTCATCAGTTTCGCTCCTCTGATCGCCGGTTGTGACTCCGAGGCTTCACAGACCCGCGACGACTCCGCCGATCTGGACCCGACGCCGGTGGATACCATGGTCGTGTCGTCGACGGACTTCGTCGACACCTTCGAGGTCATGGGCACCACAGAGCCCATCGACGTCATCGACGTCGCCTCCGACGTTCCCGGCGCCATCGAAGAGGCCTACGTCGAGGAGGGAGACCGGGTCCGTCAGGGCGACGCCCTGTTTCGCATCGACACTGAAGCCGACGAGGCCGGCCAGGATGCCCTGGAGACCCAGGTGGCGGCCGCCGAACGCGAATTGAATCGTCTGGAACGGCTTCGCGAAGAGGGCTTAGCCACCGAACAGCAGGTCGATAATGCGCGCACCGAACTGGACAGTGCCCGCGACAATCTGCGCCAGTCGCAGGTCACCATCGGCCGCAGCACTCTGCGCAGCCCCATCGACGGACAGGTCGCAAACCGCATGGCCGACGGCGGTGAATTCGCCAATACCGGCACT
>CAYUPT010000522.1:0-3366 GCA_964446725.1 uncultured Bradymonadales bacterium
CTCATCGAAGTGATCGCGGACCGAGCGCATGGTGTAGCCCGAATAGTCGCGATTGGTAGTAAATCCGATCGAGGAGCCGACGGCGTCGAGCCGGGCGTTAAATTCGTCTTTGGGCGTCGACTCCGTACCGCCGTTGGTGGCGACGGCAAGCGCGAGTCGCTCGATGCCCTGGAGGGAGTCGTCGAAATTGGCGGAACCTCCGCGCAGATAGAGTCGGGCGGAGACGACCTCGTTGGCCGGCGTCGGCATGTGGACGACGTCGACTTCGCCGACCCGAAAGGAGGTCACGTCGCCATCATCGGCCAATTCTTCGGCGTCCGGAGCTTCGTCGGAAAACGACGGGGAGTCGACATCGGGGATGGCCAGTCGGGGAGCGTCGCCGGGTTGTTCGGCGACATCGTCTTCGATGTCATCGGGCTGAGCCGGCGACGGCGAACAGGCCACGGCAGTGATACATAGCAGGGCGATGGTGGATGTGCGGCCAATCAATTGCATCAGTGGCCTCCTCGGTCGTCGAGTTGAGTAGACGTATTAGGTCCGTCGCTCAGGTGGCGATGAGCCTGTTGTTCGGTGTCGGCGGACTCGTCGATTTCGTCCTGAACATCGCGAATCAGCTCCAGGAGTTCCTCTTCGGTCAGGCCCAGTTCTTCGCGCTGTTGTTCGGAGATGAGAACGCCGAGCACGAAGTGTTCATCGATGATGTATTCATCGACGTAACGGGCGATATCGTCGCGGGTGACCTCCTGTAGGTTCGGCACGTAGTCGAAGTAGTAGTCGAGTCCGGCGACGGCCCACCAGAAGGTAAGGGAGCGAGAAAAACTACTTGTTTTTTCGCGGCTGTAGATATCGTTGACGGTCAGCGTCGTTTTGGCCGCTTCCAGTTGTTCGTCGGTGTAGTAGTCGGGATCGGCAAGATTCTGGACTTCGATGAGAGTGGCGCGAATAGCTTCGCGCAGATTGTCGGGCTGAGCGCGAACGGTGACGCTGGAGGGACCGACGTTGCGCTGGGTGTAGTAACTCTTGCTGGCGCTAAGAGCGATGCGGCTCTCGACGAGATTTTGCTGAAATTGGCTCGTGGGCTGTCGCAAAATAGCGAGCAAGACGTCGGCGGCGTGGGTGGCCTCCGGATCCTGATTGACGCCGGGACCGTGCCAGGCGATCTGAAAAGTCGGGACCTGTACGGTCTCTTCGATAATGGTCGCCGAGGTCTCGTCGAGCGGCGGGTGTTCGGGGACCGGTTCGAGCTCGAAGGGGTCGTCGCCGCGCTCCCAGGCCGAAAAATGTTCTTCGACGTAGGCGACGGCGTCGTCGGGTTCGACGTCGCCGGAGACGGTGAGTACCGCGTTGTTGGGCACGTAGTAGACGTCCTGGATGCGCTGCATATCGTCGACCGTGGAATCGGCGATGACGTCCATATTGCCGAGGGGGTCCTTTCGCTGCGGATGTTCGTACCACAGCAGGTCGCCGACGCCGCGTCGCAGCCAGAAATGGGGATTGGACATCGCCCGGTCGGCTTCGCCGTAGATCACGTCTTTTTCGCGCTCAAATTCCTCTTCATCAAATAGCGGCGAGGTGGTGGCGTGATACATAAATTCGAGGCCCGGCGACAGGTTTTCGGCGGGAAGCGTAAAGAAGTAGTTGACGCGCTCGGTCCCGGTGGTCCCGTTGAAGACGATTCCGAGTTCGCGGATGCGCTCCATATACTCCTCTTGATTCGGGATCGCCTCGTTGCCCTTAAAGAACATGTGTTCGTAGAGGTGGGCCAACCCGTCGAATTCTTCGGACTCGGCAAAGGCGCCGTGGCGAAGAGCCAATTCGATGGTCACGATGGGCACCGAGGAGTCGGGCACGACGACGACGTCGAGACCATTGTCGAGGGTCTCGGTATGGACGATGTCGCGCATGTCGTCGGCGGCGGCGCTGGAAATTGTCGAGAGCCCGACGACGACCAGGGCGATGAGGGCGGCGGTCCACTTCACGGAGGAAGTGACCGAACAGTGGAAATGCATGCCTTGCTCCTGAACATTGGGACGAACAGCATTCGACGAGCTTAGAAATTGAGATACCGGTTACCTCGATGGGCGGTGATATCACTGGAGGTGTGAACTGGAAAGTGCGGGAGTTTATTCGCCCGGAATGGACGATGAGATTGACACTTCGCCGCCAGAGGCGATACAAATGGCTGCATTTCAACTCGGAGTATTGTGCTACAAGAGCTCTAGATGCGACGGAACAATTTCAGCGAAAACGCGGGTCGGGGAGGACGATTTGTCGGCGTGTCGACGCTTCTGGCAGCCTTGGCGATAGGTTCTATCGTTATCGTCGCCGGATGCGACGGCTGTGAGCGAAGTGGAGCCGGCGAAGAGTTCGTGGCGGGTTACAACGCAGACGTCTTTACCTTTGGCTTGAGCGCCGATCCGGAGACTTTGGACCCGACGCGGATGAGCGGGGCGCCGGAGGGTCGGATGGCCTTTAATATCTTTGAAGGCCTGATGGCGCCGGGGCCGACGACCGAAGGGCTCGACGACCCTTCGGATGTGGTCGTGCCCGGTGTCGCCGAGGACTACGACATAAGCGACGATGGAACGGTTTACACCTTTTATTTGCGCGATGATGCGAAATGGTCCAATGGCGATCCCGTGACGGCCATGGATTTTGAGCGCTCCTGGAAGCGAATTCTGACGCCTGACTTCCCGGGCGATTACGTCAAATTGCTGCATGTCATCAAAAACGGCGCCGACTACTCGGAGGGTGATCTCGAGGACTGGGATCGGGTCGGCGTGGAGTCGATCGACGACCGCACTCTGGAAGTGACGCTGGAGTACCCGACGCCCTATTTTCTGGAGCTCGTCGCCTTCTACACCTTTTATCCGGTGCCCGTCGACCTCATCGAGGAGCACGGCACCCGCTGGACGCGCCCGGAGAATATCGTCAGCAACGGGGCCTACGAACTGACGGATTATCGCTTTCAGCGCGATATGACCCTCGAGAAAAACGAGCATTACTGGGATGCCGACAGTGTCGACATCGAAGAGGCCAGAGCGCGGATCATCGACGACACCAATGCCATCGTCAACGCCTACCGAACGGGGACGCTCCATTACTCGGGGGCCTCGCTTCCGGTCGCTCAGATCACGGGATTGATGACCCACCCCGACTTCTATCAGGAGCCGATGCTGGCGGTCTATTATTTCCGGTTCAACGTCTCCGACGAGGACCATCCGCTGACGGAACCGAAAGTCCGCAGGGCGCTGGCAAAGGCGCTGGATCGGCGCTCGCTGGTGGAAGATACGATGAATAACCTGTACGAAGTCGCCGACGGCTATGTTCCGCCGATGCCGTAATGGTATTCGACGGCAGACGCAC
>CAYUPT010000523.1:0-3364 GCA_964446725.1 uncultured Bradymonadales bacterium
GACGACGACGGCGGCCACAGCGATCCAGCACCGACCGCCGACTCATACGACGAACCCTCCCCGGCTCCATCGCCGCAACCGGAGCCGGACACCGCTCCCGCCGATCAGGGCGATGCGGAGCAGGACGACGACCCCGACGATGAATCTCAACAAGAACGGCCCCCACGACTGGGACTGTAACTGACGGCCCCCAACTGCGAGTACCCACTATGTCGCATCGCTTTGCGCTACTGATGTTCTCCGTCGCCCTGGCGACATCGATCCCCGGCGTCGCCGCCGCCGACAATTACCAAGAGATGCTCGACATCAGTAATGACGCCGCACAATCGGTCGCCGATGGGCAATTTCAGATCGGCGCCGTCCAGTTTCGCCAGGCCTACGAGCAGTATCCGGATCCAGTTCTGCTCAACAACGAGATGATCGCCTGGTATCGCTCCGGCGACTGTCGCAACGCGCTGACCCCGGCCCGAACCTTTCTGGAGCTCGACTCCGAAGAGCGAGATGACATCGACGCCGAAGAACGCGAGAACGTCCGCACCGTCATGGTCGAATGTCACCTCGATCTGGCCGACGAAGCCCTGAGCGATGATAATATCACCCTCGCCTCCTATCACCTGGAGACACTGTCGACACTCGAACTCGACGACGACAGCCAGGAGCGTTTCCAGGTCCTTCGCGACGAGATCGACGAACATCCGACGGATGAACAGCTCGATGCCCCAACGCTGCCGACGGCCTCGCCGAATCATCTGGGCTGGGCCCAGGTCGCCTCTGGAATAGCTGTCGCCGGCCGCGGGTTGACGCTCCACAGTGTGGCCCTCAGTCGCCAGAGTCACCTCGAGGAATTGTCGCAACGCGACGCCGAACGCTTCGAACAGCGGCGAAATGACTGGTCCGGATTTCAAAACACCACCCGTTGGGCCGTCCCCGCACTGTACGTCGTCGGCGCCGCCGCCATCGGCTCCGGGACCTATTTTCTGCTCCGGGATCGACGGAGCTCCGAATCGGGGGGACTCTCTGTTTCCCCATCGATCTCCGAAGAGCAGACCGGTCTGACACTGATCGGTCGATTCTAACCCCCTCCACCGGCCCGTCATGACCGACCTTCAGACCCGATATCTCGTCGTTGGCGCCGGTATGACCGGCCTCGCCTTTGCCAACTTTATCGATGACGACGATATCCTCGTCGTGGAACGGGAATCGGAGATCGGCGGCTGGTGTAAAACGGTCCGGCGCGATGGCTTCGTCTGGGATTATTCGGGGCACTTCTTTCACTTCAATGACCCCGACATCGAGAGCTACCTGCGCCGGCGAATGTCCTCCGACGACATTGTGACCGTCGACAAAAATGCCCAGATCTTTTTCGACGGTCAGTACATCGATTTTCCGTTTCAAAAAAACATCCACCAGCTGCCGAAAGACAAGTTCATCGATGCCCTCTACGACCTGTATTTCCGAGACGAAATCGACGACGCGGTCGCCACCGATTCCTTTCAGGGCATGCTCTACGAAAAATTCGGCGAGACGATCAGTGAATTATTTCTGATCCCCTACAACGAAAAACTCTACGCCTGCGATCTGGCGATGCTCGACCGCGATGCAATGGGGCGATTTTTTCCCCACGCCGACCTGGAGTCGATCATCCGCAATATGCGCCGGCCCGACAACGAGTCCTACAACTCGACGTTTACCTATCCGCTCGACGGTGCCATCTCCTATGTGGAGGCGCTGGCCTCCGAAGTACCGGACCAACAGATCTTGACCGACGCCGGCGTCATCGACATCGACGCCCGCCGGCGACGAGCGACCCTCGCTGATGGACGCACTGTCGACTACGAACACCTGATCTCGTCGGCTCCCTTCGACCGCCTGCTGCGCATGACCGGCATCGACCACGATCCGTCGGTCTTTACGTCCAATAAAGTCCTGGTCTTCAATCTCGGCTTCGACCGCAAAGGGCCGACCGGCGTCCACTGGATGTACTTTCCACAGCGAGATGTCTCGTTTTATCGAGCCGGCTTCTACGACAACATCATGGACGCCGAACGCATGAGCCTCTACGTCGAAATCGGCCTGCCGACGGAGGCCTCCATCGATATCGAAGATACCCGCCAGCAGATATTATCCGATCTGGAAGATGTGGGAATCGTCGATGGCCACCAGCTCGTCGCCGACCATCATGTGGTCCTCGATCCGGCGTACGTCCATATCACCACCGAATCGCGCCGGGCCTTCGACGAGTTGTCATCGACCCTCCGGTGCGCCGGAATCCATTCCATTGGACGCTACGGCGGCTGGACCTACTGCTCGATCGAGGACAATATTGTCGAAGCCCGCGCTCTGGCCCGTAAATTCAATCGAATCTACGCCGCATAGCACCACTTCACATAAAAAAATCCGACTCGAGTCACCACTCGAGTCGGCGTATTCTGGCTTCCGCCATCATTTCTTGTACCGATTACTCCGCGGAGTCGGGCTCCGACTGTTCGAGAAGCCATCGGGTCTCCTCGACGTCCTGTTCGAGCTCCCAGTCCGACATTTCGCCCTCTTCGTACTCCGCGGCATCCTGGGCGGTAACCGAACTATTGCCGAGGTATGCGAAGACCACGAATAATCCGACCAGACCCAGTACAACAGCGATGACATGAGTCCTGCGGATCCCGCTAAAGGCGCCGATGACAGCGGCCATTCCCCCGCTGCCGATCCGTAGGCCATCGTCGCTATCGGAAGCGGCGCTGTCGGCCCCGCTACCACTGCCGTCGGTTCCCATATCCGTCGAGGCATGGGCCGTATCTGCCGCCTTTTGCCGCCCTGTATGCCGTTCGTAGGCCTGAATGACGTCGTCGACGTCGAGCCGAAGCTCCTGCGCGTAATTGCGCAAATGTCCCCTGGCGAAGACGTCGGCCTCGTACTCCTCGAAGCGATCCCGCTCCAGATGCTTGAGCATCGGTTTGGGAACCCTTGTCATTGCGGCGACATCATCGAGCGTCAGTCCCCGTTCCTCGCGTGCTTCGCGGAGCAACGTCCCGGGCGATTTCATACTGCTTCCTCGTCATTTCACTTCGTCGACTTCGACAGCGCATCGACCTGTCGGACATCTATTATCGGCGGTGCCCGACACCACGACTCGCTGTTTACGCACCAGCGTACATACAGATCATGCCGTATTTTTCAAGCTCCAAAGCCCCGGCGGCATCGCCGCGGTACAATTCAGGGCGATCCTGCTGGAATGCAACGTTTGAGTATTATCCTTCATTGGCTCCCTTAGAGTCTCCTCGATATGTCACAATTCGTCAAATTACCGCTCGTAAAACGTTGTATTTAACCGTCTAAACACCGCGAATCAGGGCCGCTGAAACTTGAC
>CAYUPT010000524.1:0-3359 GCA_964446725.1 uncultured Bradymonadales bacterium
GCAGCGGAAAGGCGCAGTCGTCGATCTCCATGGCCACCCCTTCCAGGGCCTCCATGGCCGGAGTGATCTCGAGAAGCTGCAATTCCACCGGGGTGTCGGGGCCAAACATTTCGCCGGCGGCGATGCGAAACAGAAGGGAGTAGCTGATGGAACCGGCGGCTCCGGTGACGGCAATGCGGACGGGAGAGCTCATAAAGACTCCTCGAAACGTAAGGGGGAGGCGGACAGTGATTTCGATATGTTACAGCGTCGCAAAGCACTAAGCACTTCACACGATGGTGTCAAGGCTCAGAGGGGGCTGTGGCCGGCACAACGGCGCGTCACACAGGTCGTGGACAGCGCTGTACATCGATTGATGGTCAGGCGGGATGGGGCATCGAGCATCTAGAAATATGCGGAACGGAGCCTTTCGACATAACGAGCCCGTAGGAACGTCGCCCGGACTACGGCCTGGGGGGGAATGACGCCAGCCGTCGAAACACTCCGTTCGCACCCACCTTTATAGCGCAAGGCAGCGATGCTGCCAAGCCCTTTTTTTCGTTGCCAGCGGCGCCGCCTCCAGACAAGGCGGGCCGACGGGCGGAGTTACTCGATATTTTCGGGGTGGCGTTCGATGTCGGCATCGTCCTCGAGTTCCACCAAAAAGCCCTGCAGGGCTTCCTGCATTGCCTGGTTGCGTAGATCACTCTCGAGCTGTTCTCGGACGTCGTCAAAATCCTCGACGTCTTCCTGGTGGTACTCCACGCGCTCGACGACCAACCAGCCGGCACCGGTTTGAATGGGCTCCGAGATGTCGCCGTCGTCGAGTTCATCAAAGGCGGCGTCCTCCAGCTCCTGGGGCTGCTGCGGGGGTTGCTGGGGCATGCCCTGCATCTGCTGCTGAGGCTGTCGCTGGACGTCGGCGTCCTGGATTCGGACGTCGTCGTATTCTTGCTGGGCCTCTTCGAAGGTCAATTCGCCGTCGGCGATGCGATCGCGGATCTCGAGGGCGACCTCTTCGGCGTCCGCCCATTCGTCATCAGCGGCGGTGGGGGAGACGTCGACGATAAATTGTCGGGTCTCGACATATTCGGGGCGAGTAAACATCTCCGGGTTGTCGTCGTAGAATTCGCGCACGTCTTCATCGGTGGGCATATCATCGCCTCGGGCCTCGAGCATCTTTTCGATGGCCACTGTCTCTTCGACCATTTCGTCGAGTTCGTCGGGGCTCATTCCCATCTGGGCGATGTAGTCGTCGAAGGTCATATCGTCGCCCATTTGCTGCTGGGCGGCGTCGTCGAATTCGGTGCGGATCTCGTCGAGTCGCGCCTGAACTTCCTCGTCGGTGACCTCGATCTCGGATTCTTCGATGGCGTCTTCAATCAGGCGCTGCTGGATGAGTTGTTCCAGGACCTCGGTTTGCATCTGATCGATGTACTGCGGTGGAAGCTGGTGGAGTTGACCGCCGGCCTGTTCTTCGACCATGTCCATCTGTTCATTGAACTCGTCGGCGTCAATTTCGTCGCCGTCGACGGTGGCGACGGGACCGGTGGCCTGCGGCAATTCGACGGGGCCACCTTGCTGGGGTTGCGGCTGTTGCTGGGGCTGTTGCTGCGGTTGTTGCTGGGGTTGTTGTTGGGGTTGTTGCGGATCACTCTGGGATTGCTCCGATTCTGCGGCCGGGCCGTAGCCGCCGTATTCCGAGCCCTCGGCGGGTTCGTACTGCGGCGTTTCGGTATCCTGCTCGTCGGGCACCGGATCGGAGGAGGAACAGGCGCTCAGCGATAGTGCGGCGGCCACAAAGAGACCAATAACGAGTACAGCGAATCTTGTGGACATGAACAATTCTCCATGCGTAAATGGTGGCCGACGAACATCGGCGCAGTGATTCTTCGAGCAATGGTGGGGTCACGTATCTGAAACTAACCGGCGGTCGGGCAAAGTCATTTCAACAAATTCGATCGAGAGGGCTAACATATCGGCGCTGATGTTGCATCAGGCTACCGATCCGGGCTGCGAGGCGGCCGTTGATGGGCGTCGATCATCGTCAGGCCTCGGGAGCGCTATCATCGGCCTGCGATGCCCGGGGGCCGGGCGTCGGGTTGAAGAAATCGTAGATGGTGCCCGCCGTGGTGGCGCCGATGCCGTCGACTTCTTCGAGTTCGGCGACGTCGGCCTTTTTGATCTTTTTGAGACTCCCGAAGTGGCGCAACAGGTCGCGCTTGGTCTTGGGACCGACGCCGGGGATTTCATTGAGACTGGAGCGAAGCGACTGCTTGCGCCGCAATTTTTTGTGATAGCCGATCGCGAAGTCGTGGGCGGCATCGCGCAGTCGCTGAAGCAGATACAATTCGGCGCTATTTTGTTTGAGGACCACCGGGTTTTTTCGCCCCGGCAAGAAGACGCGTTCGGCGCTCTTGGTGACCTCTCGATCGTCGAATCCGCTCTTGTCGGTGCGGGCCTTGGCGAGGGCGACGAGATCGATGTCGTGCAGTCCCAGGTCCTCCAGGACGGCGCCGGCCTGCCCGAGTTGGCCCTTGCCGCCGTCGATGACCACCAGATCCGGCGGGTCGTCGTCGGCCCGGGCGACTTTGCGAAATCGCCGCTTGAGCATCTCGCGCATACTCCCGAAGTCGTCCTGGCCTTGCTGGAGCCGCATCTTGTAGCGGCGGTACTCCGATTTATCGGGTTCGGCGTCTTGGAAGACGACCCGGGAGCCGACGATCTGGCGGCCCTGAAAGTTCGAGATGTCGTAGCACTCGATATGGCGCGGAAGATTGTCGAGCTTGAGGCGGCGCTGCAACTTTTCGAGCAGGTCGCGGACCCGCTCTTCTTCGGCGTGTTCTTTCTCAAAGGAGTGTTCGGCGTTGGTATTGGCGGTATCGACCAGCGCTTTTTTGGCGCCTCGCTGCGGCGTCTTGACGTAGACGCGCTGGTCGGCGAGTTCGCTCAACAACTCCTCGAAGCCCTCGACTTCGCCGTCGTCGAGCTCAAAGGGCAAAAGGACTTCGCGGGGGACGTGATTGCCGGCGTTGTAGTACAGGTTTAGAAAGCTCGACAAAATCTCCTCATCGGGAAATTCCTGGTCGGTGTACGAAAAGGCGCGAGCTCCCGTCATGCGCCCGTCGCGGATCATGACGACCTGTACCGTCAGTCGGTCGCCCTGTCGGTGATAGCCGAAGGCATCCTGGTCGATCTGTTTTTCGCCGACGGCCTGCTGGTGTTCCAGGACTTCTTCGATGGCCTCGATCTGATCGCGGTAACGGGCGGCGCGCTCGAATTGCAGATCCCGGCTGGCCTGCTCCATTTTTTCGTGAAGTTGGTCGACCAATTCGTCGCCGCGACCCTCCAGAAACATGATCGCCTGCTCCACATCCTGC
>CAYUPT010000525.1:0-3347 GCA_964446725.1 uncultured Bradymonadales bacterium
ATTTCGAGCATCCGCTGTCGCTGGTCTTCGTCGAGGTCGCCCTCCAATTCGATGCGACAGGCGAAGCGATCGAGGCGGTCGCCGTCGTCGTCTTCCAGTTGTCGGTGGTCGACGTGGGCGACGGCGGCGTCCAGTGGCCACTCCTTGCGGTCGGCGTACAACCGAAGGGTCATGGTCATACAGGAGGCGAGTCCGGCCGACAGGTAGTCGTGGGGCTTGGGGCCGGTATCGGTACCGCCGTGCTCTGTGGGCTCGTCGGCGATAAGTGGGAAGCCGTTGGCGACGACCTCGGTGCGCATCCCGCCTTCGGTGCGGGCCATATTCTGGCCGGAGCCGGCGTCGGAGCGCCAGTCGTCGACGCTCTGGGTGGTGACATAACGCCGGGCCCAGGAGGCGATGAGATGGCCCACGTAGTCGGCGTGGTCGAGATCGCTGAGCAGGTGGTCGGCCTCATCGAGAGAGATAAAACTCTTGGGATGGCGAGCGGCCTGAAAAATTTTGCGGGCGTGGTCGACGCCCACAATCTCGTCGCGGGGAGCGTGCATGACCAGAAGTGGCCGCTTTAGATCCCGGAGCGCGTCGCTGAGATGAGTGGTCTGAAGGTCCTCGATGAACTTACGCTGCACGGCGAATTCGCGGCCGCCGATATCGACGATGGCCTCGCCCTCGTCCAGAATCCGCTCCACGGAGTCCCCGAAGTGCTCTTTGACGTGAACCGGTTCGCTGGGAGCGCCGATGGTGGTGACGGCGCGGACGTCGTCCATCTGTTCGGCGGCCAGCACCGCCGCCGCGCCACCCAGTGAGTGACCGACCAGAAGCTCGACGGGAGCGTATTGTTCTTCGACCTGGTGGGCGACTTCGACGATGTCATCGACATCCGACGACAGCGTGGTCTCCGAGAATTGGCCGCCGCTTTCGCCGAGTCCCGTAAAGTCGAAGCGAAGCACACCGATGCCGACGTGGGTCATCGAACGGGCAATGGCTCGAAGCCCCTTGAGGTCCTTCGAACAGGTAAAGCAGTGAGCCACGACGGCGATGCTCGCCGCCCGTCCGTGAATCGGCAACTCCAGACGGGCCGAAAGCTCCTGGCCACGGGAATTGGTGAGCGCAAGTCGTTTCGTCGGCATCAGTGATCCCCACACATCAAGTCATTCACAGGCAGCGATGTATTCACCACCAACGTAGCGAAGCGCCGCCGGTTTGGATATCGCCCTACTCTTCCGATCTCGCCAGACCGGACATCACCTCAGCCGTCACCCGACGCTTCGGTCCTCCAGTCATAGCCCTCGGCCTTGCTGAACTCCCGGGCAGTCAATGCCAGAAGGACCCCGTAGATGACCTTGGAGCCGATATCGGCCACCGTATAGGTGATGTGGCGACCGACGACGGCCGCTTCCACCAGCGCCGGCTCGAACCCACCGAAGAGATAGGGCATCAGATAGGCACCGGGATACAGAAACCAGGTCACCAGAAATAGAATCCATATCGAACTCAGATACGTCTGCGCCTGTTTTGGCGCCCCCTGTTTGCCCTCTTTGATAACCTTGCGCATCACCCAGAGGATGTGCATGAAAAATAGGGTCGACAGGCCGCCGAGTGCGAAAAAGATCGCGGGATTGCTGACCTCGAAGTACTGCCCCACATAGCCGGTGAGGACCATCATGGCCCCGGAAAACCAGAACTGGTTGCGGATCGACGAAAACGAGGATTTCGTCAGACTGACCACAAAAAGGATCTGAAACAGGAGCATCGGAACGTCGATCAACCAGTTTAGATAGCGATAGCCGTTGTTAAATAGGTCGGTATCGGGGGCCAGTACATAGGTGCCGCTGTCGAGGTCGAAGACCAGGGCGTTGACCCAGTTTTGCTGTTGTATGAGCAACAACAAAAAGGCCGACACCATGACCACAACGGAGAGAATATTGGAGATGCGGTATTTGGGTTTGACGGTCTTGATGCTCAGGATAAAGAACAGCAATGCCGCGAGCATCGTGGCGTACCCAAGGGTGAGGACGTGGGCCGATATCTGATAGGCCATCTCCGAGAAGCCACTCTCGAGGGCCACGTAGTTTTCAAAGGTCGCGTTCCCCAATTGTTCGATCAAGCTCTCCATGCCAGTCCCCGCTGCGAAGATTAATGAGTCCCGATTCGGGTTCACCCCGAGATTGTTGCGATTGGGGAAACCGTAAGCACAGCGACGGGAAAGACAACGACACAGCCGAGGGCTGGGGCCGCAGAACTTCGGGCGGTTCTTCGGGCGGTTCTTCGAGCTATGTTATCAAACTTTGCTCCCCAGCGGCTCAAGTCGGCTGGGGCCGCCGTTGTCACGCCGTGTGGTGGGATGTTTTCAAACTTTGTTCCCCAGCGGCTCAAGCCCGGCTGGGGCCTCCCACGGCAACCCGGTTCAAGAGTTGCTGCCGGAAACATCGCCACCGAGCCCCCCCGGGATGATCAGTCCATCTCTTTTTGGACAGCTCGTCAGAGCTGAAAGATGACGTATTTGAGAATATCGACCATGTCGTCGGTGGCTTCATCGTCATTGTGAAACGACGTATAGACCGCCCTGCCGTCACTGTTGGGATCGTCGTACGTCGACAGCAGCGGCGTATCTTGCTCGACGCCGCCCGATGTATCGATATCGCCTTCGATTTCGGCGACTGTATCGTCGCCGAGACTCTCGGCGAATCTCCACCCACCGATACTAAAATAGATATCGGCCACATCGGTGCCAAGAATATCCTCGATCGTGGAGTTCATTATGTTCCCGTCGATCGAACCACTGTTACCGGAATAATCACTGTTGATTTCGAAGGCATCGGGGAAGGGCTCCTCGACGTACTCATCGGCCAAATCGGAGGCGTAGATGCTGTTGCCGTCTTCGACGAAATCGACGAGATTGTCGATGATGTCATCACCCCAGTCGGTGTCCCACGTACTTCCCCAGGGCGCTCCGCACTCGGCGAAGACGATGTCGTACGACGACAACTCACTGTAATCGCTCAACAAATCCTCCACGTCGTCGTCATTGGTGTAGATGGTGTAATCGACCTGGAGGTTGTTGAGTAAATCCGGAGTGTCGTCCCAGGTACCGTCGATGACAGCGATGGAGGCTTCGTCGCCGTCGAGACAAATGGCGCTGGCCTCGTCGGTCAAATCAGTGGTCTGGCCGGTGGAGACGGAGACCTGCTCGCCCGTCTTTTCGAAAGAACCGGAGCTCAATGTGACGTCGTGGGTACCGGCGTCGACATCGTCAAATTCGAAGTACCCGTCGCTGTCGGCGGTAGTCGTCTGCTGGAAGCTGTCGCCGTCGCAGTCGACACCGTCGATGGTCACTTCGGCGTCCGGCA
>CAYUPT010000526.1:0-3347 GCA_964446725.1 uncultured Bradymonadales bacterium
CGTGCCTGACGATTCGAAAATTCCCGGACGACCGCCTCCAGATCGACGACCTCAGCGAATTCGGAACTCTCACCGAGGATATGTCCAAATTTCTGGCGCGCGCCGTACGCGCCAAAAAGAATATTGTCATCTCCGGGGGGACGGGCTCAGGAAAGACGACGACTCTCAATATTTTGTCCAGTTTCATTCCGCCCGATGAACGAATTGTGACCATCGAGGATGCCGCGGAACTTCAGATTCACCAAGAACACGTCATCAGTCTGGAGACCAAGCCTCCGAACCTGGAGGGCGAAGGCGAAATTGGCATTCGAAAGCTGGTCAAAAACGCGCTGCGGATGCGTCCCGACAGGATCGTCGTCGGTGAGTGCCGAGGTGGGGAGGCACTCGATATGCTCCAGGCGATGAATACGGGCCACGACGGATCGATGACAACGGTCCACTCCAACAGCCCCATCGAGGCGGTGGCCCGTCTCGAAACACTGGTCATGATGGCCGGAATGGAGCTTCCGACCCAGGCAATTCGCGAGCAGATTGCGAACTCCGTCGACATCATCCTCCAGCAGATGCGATTTATCGACGGCAGTCGACGAGTGACCCATATCTCGGAGGTCATCGGCATGGATGACGATGGATTTGTCAAAATCGAGGACATCTACAAATTTCGTCAAACCAAGACCGATGCCGAAGGCAAGGTCCACGGTTATCACAGAGCAACCGGTTTTCTGCCCAGCTTTGTTCACGATTTTCTGGTTATGGGACTGACCGACGAAGACGACTTTTTTTGAGGCCTCCGCCAAAGCGACGGATACTGCGTCGGGCCCCTGGGTGGTTTGCACGAGAGCGAAGCGGCGAGTACAATCAAAACACACAACTAGTACTGAAAACGTGTTGGACCCGTGGGCGGTGATGGCACAATTCTTTAGAAGGGAACGGATACCGTGTTTTTCTGGGCTGCATTAGTGCTGGCGTTCGGATTTGGGTTTCTGATCGTCTGGGCCGGTGGGGACTGGGTGGGCAACCGACTGGCCGCCGAACGGGGCGTTTATGAGCGGATGGTCGGCAAGGAGCTGCATCGGCTCTTTTTACCGATTTCGCCCCAGGAATTCGCAATTTACCATGCCGCATTCTTTGTCTTCTGCATTGTCGTCGGGTTCATGTTCATGGACATCCTCGGCGGGCTACTCGGCATGGTCGTCGGCTGGATGTTGCCTCGCCTGTACCTCAAGAAGCGCTGGAGTGAGCGGCTCGAACAGGTCAACGAGCAGACCGAAGAGGCCATGGTCTACATGGCCAATAGTTTCAAAGCCAATCCCTCGCTTCCGGAAGCGATCAAGGATGTCTGCAATTCGATGGGACCGCCCATCAGTCAGGAATTTGAGGTGTTGCTCAAAGAATATCGACTGGGTACACCGCTCGATCAGGCATTGATCAACCTCCGCCAGCGCGTGCCGGCTCGAAATCTCGAGTTGGCTGTCTCGGCGCTGGTCATCGGACGTACCGTCGGTGGTAATATTCCGGAAATCCTCGAGGAGATCTCCGATACGATCCGCGAGAGTTATCGCCTGGAACGCGTCATCGACACCCAGACCGCTCAGGGCCGGATGCAGGCCTGGGTGATGGGCCTGATGCCGGCAGTGGTTCTCGGTGTGTTTTATTTGCTGGACCCGGAACTTATCGGACCGCTCTTCGAGACCTTTATCGGCTATGCAATCCTGGGATTCGCCGGTATTCTCAATATCCTGGGCGTCGTCATGATCTTGAAAATTGTTCAGATCGAGGTGTGATGACTCGTAACCGAACGCGCCGTGATCGATATCAACCCACCGTCAATCGCACCACGAGGTGGTGATTGTGGAACCGGAACTGCTATTACTGTTGGCGACGATCGCCATCTTTATTTCGTTTGCGCTGCTGACCTGGGCGGTTGTGCCCGAGGAGGTCGACGAAGACGAAATCTTCGGCTACCGACTGACCAAGCGCAATCGCCTCATCGAGGAGAGTCCTCTGTATGCGGCGCTGTTGCCGCTGGTCAAGATCTTCGCGCACTATGTCAAGAAAGTCTCGGAATTGCCGTTCGTCGATATGACGGATATGCAGCAAAACCTCCAGGAGAAGCTGACCCGCTCCGGTTTTATGGGGGCCTTTACGCCCAACGAATTTCTGGGGATGTGCGGCGTCGTCGGGCTGTTGACGGCAATCTTCTTTATGCTCTTCACGTTGTTGATCGCAGGCATGTCCAATATCGGCCTGTCGATTATGGCCGGCGTTTTGGCTATGGGTTTTCCCTACATTAAACTGCGAAGTTCCATTACGGAGCGTCTCATCGAAATCGACCGGCGTCTGCCATATACCATCGATCTGCTGGTGCTATCGATGCGGGCCGGGCTGGACTTTATGACCGCACTCGACCGGGTCGTTGCCCGGGGCAAAGAGCAAAACCCCGACGATCCGGTCATTCAGGAACTCGGGGTCGTTCTCCAGGAGATGCGCGTCGGTACGGCGCGTACTGACGCATTGATCAATCTGTGTGAACGGGTCAATTCCGACTATCTGGACACCATGGTCGGGGCCATTATCCAGTCCGAAGAACGGGGGACGCCGCTGGCGCAGGTCCTTGAAATTCAGGTCGATACGATTCGCAACAAGCGCACCCAGAAAGTCGAAAAGGCAGCCAGTCAGGCGGCCGTCAAGATTCTATTTCCGCTGATGTTCATTTTTGCGGCGGTCGTTGTGGTCATTGTGGGGGCCATGATCCTGCGTGTGATGTCGGGTGGAATGTAATTCGGAAGGTCTCGACAGCGACCACTGAGTAAGTCCGGTCGTCGAGGAATTTTTAACGTGTAGACGGATAACGGTTATGGCGTCATTTTGGCTGGAATTTGACCAGGGAGGACAGCGTCGACAGGTGTCCTTTGAGAAGGATTCGGTATCCATCGGGCGCGACCGAAGCTCCGATTTTGTGCTCGATCACCCCACGGTCTCGCGTCAGCATGCGCTGATCGTCTCAGACGGCGGTGGGACGTTTCGTCTCGTCGTCTTGTCGCGGGGCGGATTGACGGCCGTCGAGGGCGAGCCGGTGGAGGCTTCAGAAATCCAACTCTACGACGAATCCTCCATTACGATGGGACAGTACACCGTCGTATTCCGCTCGCATCAGGCGCCCTCGAAGCCCCGTCCCCAGACCAGCTCCAGTGTCGGAGCTTCTGGCAGTGGACAATCGTCGATGTCCTCGACGTCAGGAGCCGACTCGTCGGGGGCGATGGGAGCCCAGAATTCCTTTGGCACCAGCTTCGGTGATTCAGCAGCATGAGCCGGATCAGGAGCCGGAACAGGAGCCGACAGCGGTG
>CAYUPT010000527.1:0-3346 GCA_964446725.1 uncultured Bradymonadales bacterium
CTGCCCGTATCGCATCCCGCCGCCCAGCTCCATCTCAACGGCCGGAATCCTCCGAATCGGAATTTTCCTCGGAATCGGAGTCCTCGTCGGAGTCTTCATCGCCGTTATCTGCATCCTCCCCCGTATCGGCATCGTCGGCGTCTCCGGCATCTCCCGCATCGGGATTATTCATCTGATTGTGCTCCGGCGCGGGATTGACGATCGCGTCCCCCGGACAGCCCAGCGTCGATACTGCGGCCGTCGCCCCTACGGCACCGACGATGAGCGACTTCTTGATGGAAAACGATAGTTTCGATTTCTTCGACATGACTCTTCTCCTTGAACGAAAATCAACAATTAAATTTTGACCGCTTTTCAATGCGCCTCGACCGCCGACTCGTCGTCGGCATGTACCAATCGCTCCTCCCAGATCGCCCGAGAGTCAAAGCCGAGCGCCTGGAGTCGCGGCAATACGTCTTCTTCGATGCAGTGATAAAAGATGCCGGCGTATTGCAGATCGGTCAGCGTTCCCAGATTCGGCTCATCGTCCTCTTCGACCACCAGGTCTTCGCCGGCCAGTTGTTGCAACACCTCCGGCCCGCCTCGACAGACCTGCTCGAAACTGCCGACCAGCCTCGGCAGTGACTCCCGAACCGCCCGGCGCTGTTCGTCGTCGAGCTTCGGCGTCATCCACTCCAGCGCCTCCCACCCGAAGTTCATGTGGTATCCCTCGTCGGCGGCGATGATCCCGGCCACCTCTTCGGTCACCGGGTCGTTGCTGACCACGTGCATCGCCTCCAGAATCGGCACCGAGATCGTCTCCCCGAAACAACAGAGCTGAAGAATCGACTGATACACCGCAAGCCATAGATCGTCGGCGTCATCAAACATCGACAACTGCTCGTCACCGACATCATACCCCTGTCGTCCACCCAGTCGATCGGCGACCATGGCACATAACTCGGCGTGGCGGCACTCATCGGTGCTCAGCCTCGTGGAGGCCCCGATCAATTCCACCGGCGCCCCCAGCGCGCAGAGCCGATGGCTAAGCTGGCTGAACTGCGACGTCGAATAGTATTCGGCAACCGCACGAGACGCCCATTCCCGGCGGGCCTGCTCCCGGGTCTGCTCATCGTAATTGTCGGGATCGAGCCCCTCCCAGTCGATGTCACGCCGGTCCATCAATGTGCGGTGAAAACGACCGATAATCTCGGTGGTCGACTCCCGATTAATGGCAAAGCCCTGCTCGCCAAATTCCTCGGCAAAACTCATTTTACTCCTGCCTGTTGTTGAGACTGCAATTGCAATGGTCGCAGTGTAGGACAACAGCCGGGAGCATGTCCAAAAGCCCGCCTGCAGAGCCGACGTCGCTGTCATCGCACATCAAAGCGCTGATCCTACGGCGGCCCCTACCGGCTCTATGTTCTCAAACTCCTTCACCACCGGCCTAAAACCGGTGGGGTCTCTTCAGCCCCCCGCGGCCCCAACAGGCCCCAACCGGCCTCGCGCCGTTGGGGAGCAAAGTTTGACAACATACCGCCCACTCCCGACGTGACCCCCTGCGGCCCCAACCGGCCTCGCGCCGTTGGAGAGCAAAGTTTGACAACATACCCGTCCCCCACCAACTACCCCTCCCATACTTCGATCTGCTGATCCCTTCGCATCCGGCGCACCTGCCAGTCCACCGCCTCGTAGATCTCGCCCAGATCTGGATTCTCCGGCGTCACTTCGGTCCCCGGAAGCGACGCATCGGCCTCGTAGCCAAAGGTCTCCCGAATCGGCGCCCCGCCGGCGTCGAGGGTCTCGTCGGTCTCCAGATAGGCCCGCCGCCACCAGCCGGTGATCCGCTGTTCGACCTCCTGCGTCGCCAACAGTTGTGGCGACGGCAATCGGTCGCCCTTCGACTGATTGGACGACGGCGTCGCCGGCAACAGATTCCACAGCGAGTTGTTAAACCACCGCGAATAGGGAATGCAGTGGTCCACTTCACACCGGCTCTGCCCGGCAATCGCCTCCCCCCTCCAGACGCCCTCCAGCGGTGACAATTGCTCCACGAGTTGACGCACCCGGCGAGTATCGCGCCGGTCCTCGCCAGGCCAGGCGACGACCCGACTGAAATCGTCGACATCCCGCTGCTCGTTGCCCCCGAATCTCTGCATCATTCCCCGCCACTCGCCGAGCACTGTCGGTTCGATCCACACCCAGAATCGCTCCATGGCATGGAAGATATGGCGCGGGATCTCCACGGTGCCAAACCCCTTCAGATAGTCCGGCGTCAGGGCCACGGCAGACACCGACGATGAGGTCCGGGCGTTGTGATAACCGAAAATCGGCTGCTCACTCTCCAGGTAGGTAATGTGGCGAAGCGGCCCGTCCGACGTCAGCGACTTCCGAACCCTGCGCAGCGTCCCGTGAAGAGCCTGCGCCCTCTCACTTCCAAACCGCGCCCCCAGCCGAAGATCATACAACGAGACCATATCGCTGAGTTCACCGATATCGTCGACAAATCCGGCGCGGCCGTGGTGCATCTGCTGAAAGCCGTCGACGACGGGATTCCAGTAATTCTTGAGCCAATAAAGACAGACCAGCCCCATCGGCACTTCCACCGTGCCGTCATCGCGCATCGTCGCCATCCCCCGGGCCCCGGCGGCAATCCGCAACAGGGAGCGCAGCAATCCCAGTTTGTACGTCGAAAACTTGGCGTCGTTGACGATAATATTGCGCAACACCGGCAGCGCTTCAGTGCCGTCGTCGGTGGCCCGCAACACCACCGTCGCCCAGTCGACGTCGTCGCGTCCCAGAAGGTCTTCGGACTCCGATCGTCGCACCACCTCCAGCCCGTGATCCTCGCCGAGGCCCCCTAATTTCTCGGGGCGAACCTCATACAGCGTGCGCTGGCCGGTGAAGTCCACACTGCGCGTCGAAATCACCAGCGTCCCACCGGGATTGAGCAGGCCGGTGAGCTTGCGCATCGCCCGGTCCCGTTGCTGTGGTGGCACGTGCATCCACACCGCACTGAGCAAAATGAAGTCGTAGGTATCGCCCAGCTCGTACACCTTTTTGAGCCCCGGCAGCCGGTCGTCGATCCACCGAATTCCCGCCTCCCCGTGAAATTGTCGAGCCAGCCGCCGCATCTCATCGGCGGGCTCCACGGCCACTACACTGTGTCCTCGCCGGGCAAGGGCTGCCGCATCTCGTCCCGAGCCCGCCCCCACGTCCAACACCTGAGCTCGGTGGTCCGGCAACAAATCCACGATATCCCGGTGGACCTCATCGAAGGCAAGCGCTTCGTAGCGCCCGGCCAGTTCATCTGCGAGGGCGTTGTAATAACTATTGCTCATAGCTCTGGTCGTGGAGATTGAGGCCA
>CAYUPT010000528.1:0-3331 GCA_964446725.1 uncultured Bradymonadales bacterium
CTATTATCGATTCCGACGCGGCGGTGAGCGCCACGCCTGGGCTCCGAAATTGCTGGGTTCGATGAATAAATTTCGCCGCGGCAAAGAGGGGGCCTACGACGACTTCAGTACAGCGGCCTCCGACAACGACGGTCCCCTGCACCTTCGCGACCTCGTCGAATTCGAGGCCCTCGAAGAGCCCATTGACATCGACGAGGTGGAATCGGCAGAGGCCATCCGCCGGCGATTTACGACGGCCGCCATGTCGCTCGGTGCCCTGTCGCCGGAGGCCCACGAGGCGCTGGCGATCGCCATGAACCGCATCGGCGGCAAGAGCAACAGCGGCGAGGGCGGCGAGGACCCGGCGCGGTATCGTCTTCGCGAAAACGGCGACAACGCCGAATCGGCCATCAAGCAGATCGCCTCCGGCCGATTCGGCGTAACCCCGCAGTACGTGGCCCGGGCCCGGGAACTCGAAATCAAGATGGCGCAGGGCTCAAAGCCCGGCGAGGGCGGCCAGCTTCCGGGCCACAAGGTCACGGACTACATCGCCGTTCTTCGCCACTCCACGCCGGGCGTCGCCCTGATTTCGCCGCCGCCTCACCACGACATCTACAGCATCGAGGACCTGGCCCAGCTAATTTACGACCTAAAATCGATCAATACCGACGCCGATGTCTGCGTCAAATTGGTCGCCGAATCCGGCGTGGGCACCGTCGCCGCCGGCGTCGCCAAAGCCGACGCCGACGTCATTTTGATAAGCGGCCACGAAGGGGGCACCGGAGCCTCGCCACTGAGTTCGATCAAAAACGCCGGCAACGCCTGGGAAATCGGACTGGCCGAAACCCAGCAGGTGTTGCGCAACAACGGGCTACGAGAACGGGTCAAATTGCGCGTCGACGGCGGTCTCAAGACGGGCCGCGACATTGTGGTGGCCGCCATGATGGGCGCCGAGGAATTTAACTTCGGGACTGCCGCCTTGATCTCGCTTGGCTGTCGCTACGTGCGCCAGTGCCACCTCGATACCTGTCCGGTCGGCATCGCCACCCAGCGCGAAGATCTGCGCCAGAAATTCAGCGGCGACCCGGCCAATGTGGTCTCCTACTTCAACGCCGTCGCCAACGAGATCCGCCAGATCCTCGCCGGACTCGGCGTGCGCAGCCTCGACGAAATCGTCGGACGCACCGATTTCCTTCGCCCGCGCCCTCTGGAGGGCGATATTAAGGCGGCCTCCCTGGATGTCTCGCCGCTGATCGCGGCTCCCGAGCCCCGAGACGGCCCGACTTTGTCGACCTGGCCGCGCAACGGCCGGCCCGGCCCGTCGCTCAACGACCGGATCGTCGACGACGTCCACGCCTGGTCCAGTGCCGAGCGCAAATTTCGAGGTCACTACGACATCACCAACGGCGACCGCACCGTCGGCGCCCGACTGGCCGGACTGGTCGCCACCGGCGCCATCGAACTGGGCGACGAGCCCGATGGCGACTCCATTCGACTGCACTTCAGTGGCACGGCGGGACAGAGCTTCGGCGCCTTCGGGGCCACCGGCATGACGCTGGAACTGGACGGCGAGGCCAACGACTACGTCGCCAAAGGACTCGGCGGCGGACGGGTCATCATCAACGGGCCGCGGCTTCGGCGCGCCGAACACGGACACGACAGCGACGATATCCTGGCCGGCAATACCGTGTTGTACGGCGCCACCGGCGGCGAATTGTACGTCCGGGGGCGCGTCGGCGAGCGCTTCGCGGTGCGCAACAGCGGCGCGGTGGCCGTCGTCGAGGGCACCGGCGATCACGGCTGCGAATATATGACCTCCGGCACCGTCGTCATACTCGGCGAGACGGGCCACAACTTCGGCGCCGGCATGACCGGGGGATCGGCCTTTGTGTACGACCGCAACCGGCGATTGCCCGATCGGCGCCACCCCGACTTTGCCGTCCTGCGCCCGGTCACCGCCGGCGACGACGGGGCGACCCGGTTGCAGGCCCTGATCGAGGCCCACATCCACTGGACCGGAAGCCAGCGAGCCCGCGATATCCTGGCCAACTTCAAGGCCGAACTGGAGCACTTCTGGCAGGTCATCCCGCGGGCGATTGTCGAACGCCAGTCGCGAACGGAGATCCACCGGGTGCAATAACCCCAGGAGCGTTAAACGCCCCTATCTTCGCTGCACGCCCCAGGCCTCGACGCCGACGAGTTGCTCGACGATATCGGCGATGCCGTCGATGACCGCCCCGGCGCCCATCGGTGCTCCATTATATTCGACGATGCCGGCGTCGGAATACAGCGAAATCCCGAGCCCAAACAGGGTTCTGCCCCGGGTATCGGCGCCGTATTTATCATCCGTTGCGTAGTCGTCGTCGGCCCCGCCGAGTCGCCTGCGCAGTCGGCGCTCGAAGTCCGGCCAGTCGACGGGCTCGATAGGTATGTGGCGCTTTCGGGCCACCAGCACAAAGGAGGTATTGACGGCCCTCGACGACATCCCCCGCGGCCGCTCCCGACGCTCGACGTACATCGGCCAGGCGGCGACCATCTTCATTTTCGCCTCTCTTATCGCGGCGGCGATACTGGCCCAGCCCTCGACGGTGCTGTGGGCGAAGATCAACGACAACACCCCGTCGTCCTTGAGCACGCGCCGGCCCTCGGAGAGCACCTGTTGCATCCCCTCGGTGTAGTAGCGAGTGGCCTCGTCGGCATCGCGGTGGACGTGGCGATTCATCGTCAATTCACGGGACTGGTCGGTCATCTCCGGCGTAAAATGGTCGCTAAAGATCTCGCGCAGCGCCAGCCGCTTCCAGACGTAGATGCAATCGGCCAGCACGTTGTAGAAGATATTGTCGAAATAGGGCGGATCGGTGGCGATGACGTCGAAATAGTCGTCGTCGAAGGGCAACTGACGGGCATCGGCGCAGACCGTCTGCGGCAGATGCCGAAATCGGGGGATGGCCCGCACTCCGCGGACGATGCGCTCCAATTTATCCCAGAGATTGGCCGGCGCCTCCTCGACGGGATCGATTTCGACGTGGTCCCAGACCATGGCCATTCCCGGCCCCGACAATCCGCGGCCCACCTGTTCGTTCTGGGAAATCCAGGTCGACAGCCGGCTATTCCAGTCCACGAGCTGGTCGATAAAGGCCGACAACAGCGCCGCCAATGCCCGGGCGGACTCGGCGCCGTAGTCGTCGACCCACATCCGGTGGTGATCGCGCAGCAATCGACACATCCGGATCAGGACTGCGCGCTGGCGAAGATTAAATAGCTCCACGTGACTCGCCATCCCGTACAGCGCCGGATTGGTCACCCCCGACCACCGGGGAAGCGCCGCCTCCGGAAGTTCTTCGTCCATCAC
>CAYUPT010000529.1:0-3317 GCA_964446725.1 uncultured Bradymonadales bacterium
ATCGCCTTCGACGACCGTCAAATGCCCGCTGACGCCGGCCATCGCGATCAGCGACGAGCCGATCGGTTGACCGACCCTCAGATTGCCCACCGCCTGGTGGCCCGGCGCCCCGAAGCGATAGCGGGCGCCGGCCTCGGCGCGAAGAAAGGTCCGGGTCGGCAACACACTGCCGATGAGCAGCGCCTGCGTCACGTCGGCCTGGCCGTCGCCGAGTGTGGCCTGGCCACCGGTCTGTTCGGTGCCGTCTTCGGTGGTCGTAAAGGTGCCGGTGGGACTGGTGTAGCCCGTCGGCACTTTGGCCGTCGTCGACGTGGTGACCATGATGTCGCCGGAAATCAGGTTGTAGCGCCCCGACAGGCGGAGATCTCCGGCGCCAAATTCCGAGGAACTGAAGTCGAGAATCGACTCCGTGGCTTCCCCCGGCGTCGGCGTTTCGTCAAATTCATCGAGCACCAGTGCGTCGGCCTGGTAGTTGACATTGGAGATGTCGATGCCGATGGCGCCCTCGAAGCGATCGGTAAAGCCGTAGCGGGCGCCGAGGCGCATGGTTTGAGCCCGATAGCGACCCTGGAGCGGAAAGAATTGGTGGTGGCCGTCGGGCAAATATTCACTGCTGGCGTAGTCGAAATTCTGATCCATCATCAGCGTCAACTCGTCGCCGGGCAGTGTCCAGGGCGAGCCCATCGCGGGGACGGACCACATCAGCACGGCGACGGCGATGATCGCCGCCGCCGAGCCTCGACGGAGCCAACAGGAGGGGCGTCGGTCGGCCGATACGGCAAGGCGGGGCTGATCGTTCATGGCAATAGACTTCATACGTTACGGAGAAATAATCGCTAAAATCCGCGGGGAGGACCGTCGATTTCGTCGTCTTCGTCGTCGCGGTCCGCGGTATCATCGCCGCTGTCTTCGTCGGCGTTGTCTTCGTCCGCCATCTCCGGATCGCCGTCGGCGGCGTCATCATCGGTGTTATCTTCGTCGTCGGTGGCGTCGAGTTCTTCGCCCGGCTCATCGGGGTCCAACGGTGTATCGTCGGCGTCGTCATCTGCGTCATCGTCGATATCGGGCATATCGTCGCCGATGTCGTCGGGCTCCGACGGGTCGTCGTCGACATCATCTGTCATAGTCGATGGTTCGTCGGCGCCGTCGGTTTCAATATCGGCGTCCGGTGACGACTCATCCTCGATGGCTTCGCCGCCCTCGAGGTCGCCTTCGCCGTCGGCGGGGGCCCGGTCCGAGAAGTTTTCGTCCTCGACAGCAGGCCGGGAATCGTCGGACCCATCGCGTGGCGGCTGTGGCGACGGACTATCGTCTGCGCGCTGACGCGCCAGGTCGTCGGCCGCCGATTGGACGGCGCGGCCGGCTGTCGAGGCCCGTTCGCCTGCGATGTCGGTCGGTGCCCCGTCCGATTGGGGGCGGTCGGGCGGCTGCGGTGGTTCGTCGTCGGGGTCGGCGCTGTCGGCCTCATCGGCGGGAGCGCCGTCTGGCGATTGCTCGATGTGTTGTTGCGGTGTTGGCGATTCGTCGGCGTCGGGAGCAAATAGGAGGGCGTGGATCAACAATCCGGCGCCCAAAAGCAGGGTCACGACGACGATGATAATGACAATGCGGCCGATCGGCCGGTCCCAGTCGACGCCGCCGGTGGATCCGGCGCCGGTATAATCGGCGCCGCGGGCCGTCAATGGGCCGCCGGGGGCGACATCGTCGGAGGTCGAGCGCTGCGCGGAGTCGCCAGAGCCGTCGGCCGTCGATGCGTCGGGGTCGGCGGCGTCGAGCGGCGTGGAGTCGCCGGGGTCATCGGGCGTTGGGGCGTCGGACTCGGGGAGGTCCTCATCATCAGCGGCGACCATCGTCTCCCGGTCGTCGGGAGGTGTCCAGTCGCCGGGAGAGACATTCGACGGCGGTCGGCGATCGTTGCGCTCGTAGTACAGGTCGGCGAGGCGGTCGGCGACATCGTCGGCCTCCGGACGCTTCTGTGGATCGGTGGCCAAGCAGGCGTCGACGATGTCGATCAGGGGTCGGGGAAGGCCCTGACGGTGGGTGCTGATCGGGTCGTGTTCGGCCGTGGCGTAGGCCAAAATACCGGCACCTTCGGGGTCGGCGGGCAATTGGCCACTCAGCAATTCATAGATGGTCACGCCCAGCTGGTAGACGTCGGTGGCGCTCGACGGACCGGGACCGGTGGCCTGTTCGGGGGCCATATAGGCCGGGGTTCCGCGGACTTCGGTGCCTTTGGCCATCAGATCTTCGAGGGAGCGGGCCAGGCCGAAGTCGATCAATTTCAATCCGCCGCCGTCCTCCAGTACGGCGTTGGCCGGCTTGAGGTCGCGGTGGATGATCTGGCGGTCGTGCAGAAAGGCGATGGCCACCGTCATCTGATAGGCGATGATCAGCGCGTCGTCGATGTCCAGTGCGCCGTGTTCTTGAATCCACTGCTCGAGAGTCGAGCCCTCCCCCAATTCGGTGACCATCACATCCAATTCGTCGATGGTCGCCACATCGTGGACCGCCACCAGATGCGGGTGGGACAGAGGCGCCATCTGGCGGGCTTCCTGCAAAAATAGCCGGCCTGCCTCTTCGTTTTCTCGAAGTCGGGTGTTGAGCGTCTTGATGGCCACCGGGCGTTCCAGGCGCGTATCCCAGGCCCGATAGACGGTGCCCATGCCGCCCTGGCCGAGCACTTCGCGGATGTCGTAGCGATTGCCGAGGCTGTGGCCGACGAGACCCGGCGTGACCGATGGGTCGTCGTCGGAGACATCGACGACGAGCATGTCGTCGTCATCATCGACCTGCAGCGTTGTCTTGACCCAGTCGCCGTCGACGCGGATCTCGATGTCATGGGTCCCGGCCTCCAGCTGTGCTTCGCACTGGCCGGAGGAGTCGAGCTCCAGTTGACGGCCGTCATCGAGACGGATCTCCGTATTCTGGAGGGGGCGCATCGACGATGTGAACATTAATTTCGTGGTCACGTTGCTGACGTCGGGTTCGGGAAGCAACTACTCGGCGAGGCGTGTGAGCGTCTGTTTTTGCCATAGTCTGGCGATGGCGACAACTGCACCGGGCTCGATGGGCCGCCGCGACCGGCGATGGGAGCGGGTCAAGGAGGTGGTCGTTGCAGGCTGTGGGTTGACGTCGGGGCCGTCGGTTCCACCTTTGGGAGACATGTTCCTATTCATGAGAAGCCCGGCCGGGAAGGTATCGAGCTTTGGTTGCCCGGTATCGGCGCCCTGTCAGCGATAAGCGCCTGTGCGGTGGAGCCGCATAACGGCGCGATGGTCGCTGGCGGCGTTCGTACCGCGACGGCTCGTCGAACTCCC
>CAYUPT010000530.1:0-3313 GCA_964446725.1 uncultured Bradymonadales bacterium
CTGCGGCCCCAGTCGGCCTCGCGCCGCTGGGGAGCAAAGTTTGAGAACATACCACCGCACGTCGTGACAACTGCGGCCCCGGCGGTTTTCGGCTGCCGGGGAATCAGCCAATTTTCTGACAAGACGTGCTCACTACTACGCCTTGAGCACTCGTAGACGGTGCATCTGGCGCATCGAGACCGTGCTGGATCTCGCTCGACATCACCCTGGCCCGCATTAACTATGCCTCTTGAGGAGCGCGGACAGCCTTGTCCGCCTTTGCGTACTTTGCACATTGCTGTGAGACGCCCAGTCCCCCCCGAATACTGGAAATCAGCGCTCAATGGTCTCCAGGCCCTGCAACTCGTCGATGGTGGTGAAGGCGGCGGTGGAGATGACGAGGCCGATGATGACGGCGATCGTCGTTCCGACCCATTGAATCACGGGATCGACGAGGTAGCCGAAGCTGCCGAGGGCACCGCCGATGGCCATGCCACAGCCGATGACGACGCCGAGCATGGCGACGACGACGAAATTCATGCCGATGGCCATGGCCATGACGTTCCAGTGTTCCATGGCCCGATTGGCCGACTCCTTGAAGGCATCGACGATGCCCCGGTCGCGAGCGGCAACGAGGTAGGGGGCCTGGCTGAAGAAAAATGCGATGGCCAGTCCGGGCACCAGACAGCAGGGCAGGCCGATGGCGGTACCAATGGAGACGATCACAAAGGTCAGCCCTACGGGAAGGACGATATCCGTCGTCGACTTCACCAGTGCCAGCGGCTCATCGATGTCGATGCCATCTTCGAATACGGCGCGCGACGCCGGTCGAAACAGGGTGACCTGAACGACGGAGACCAGCACCAATAGCGGAAATAACAGAATCCCGAGCCCGCTGAGTAGAAATCTGACAGCGCCGCTTCCCAGGTCGCCCATGGTGAGCATGGCGATAAATTGCACGGATCCGCTAAACAGCGCCCACAGCAGGCTGATGGCGCTGAGGCCGATGAGGACGACGAATATCGGCGTCTCTTTGAGGCGCTCGAAGGTCAATTTGATGGCGTCCACAAAGGCGTTGACGTCCAGTTCATTATCGGCCAGTGGGTGGCCATCTTGTTCCGGGGTTTTTGGGGCCTCAAAGCCCTCGACACCGGCATAGGGATCGTCGGGACTATTGGGGGATGATGGGTCGTTCGTATTTCCATCATTCATCGGTCATCTCCTGGCTGGTGGGGGGGAAGCTGCCCTTACAATAGCTTGCACTGTGGCGCGGTGGCTGAATCTGAACACGGGAAAGGGAATGTACCACATTCACCGCCATTGTGCTGTGAAATCGATGGGAATGGCAAGCCCATCAGCGATAGGGAGGACTGTGACCGGCGTCCAAACGCCCCGTGTCGGGGTGGAAACTCCCGCATCTGCACTGTGCGAGCCACTCCTGCGAGAAGTGACCAAGTCGTGATAGCCGCTCGCTGGCGGACTCCAGGTAGGCGACGTGTACCGATGGGCACCTGACCATGGTGGGGGAGTAACAGGGTTGGGTCACCTCGACTCGACTTCGATGGGTCCCACGGTTTGAGTTCCGGCAGTCTTTGTGACCCGGCCTCACGCCTGAGACCGCGGCTACACCCCCCAGAACAACCAGATGCCGAAGGTCGTGCCCAGTGCCAGCAGTAATTGCAGGGGAGCACCGACGCGAAAGAAGTCGGTAAACCGATAATTGCCCGGGGCGTACACCATCAGATTGGTCTGATAGCCGATGGGCGTCAGCATCGCCGTACTGGCGGCAAAGGTGACGGCCAGCACAAAGGAGAAGGGCTCGGCGCCGATACTGTCGGCGGCCTGGATGGCCACCGGGATCATCAACACCACACTGGCGTTATTGCTGACGACCTGGGTGATGAGGGTCGTAAATAGGTAGAAGACAAAGAGCATTGCCAGACCGGGGAGGATGTCGCCGAATCCGACGATAAAATCGGCCAGATAGGCGGCGCCACCGGTCTCCTCGAGCGCCGTGCCCAGGGGGATCATGCCGGCCAGAAGAAAGATGACCGACCAGTCGACGGATTCGTAGACTTCGCGCGACTGGAGACAGCCGGTGACGACCATCGCCAATACACCGGCCAGCGATGTGACGACAATGGGCAATATGCCGGCGCCGGCGACGGCGATGACGGCCAGTACAATGGCCACTGCAATCGGGATCTTGGCGGTGCGCATCCCGGGGCGCTTCTGCTCGTCGACGACGATAAATCGCCGGTCGGTGCTCAAGTCCTCAAAGGACTCCGACGATGCCAGCACCAGCAGCGAGTCTCCGCCTCGCAGTCGGATATCGCCCATCCGGTCGTGCAGGACCTGGCGGCCGCGGCGAATCGCAAATACCGCCGCCTCGTAGCGCTCCTCGAAGTTGAGCGATTCCAGGGTTCGGCCGGCGATGTCGGAGTCGGGCTAGATGACAACCTCGACGAGGCGCCGTTCGACGCGCTGCGGATCGTCGTCGCTGGACTGCAGCAGGCCGGTGGCGGGCACGATCTCCAGGGCCTCGGATTCCAGTAACACGAAAAGATTGTCGCGATCGGTGCGAATCATCAAGAGATCGCCGGCACAGACTTCCTTTCGGGCCAGAGGCTTCGAGAATTTCGCCTCGTCGCGAATCAGATGGATAATATCTCCGTCGATATCCAGCCGATCCAGCGCCTCGCGGACTGTGGAGCCCACAAGCGGCGAGTCGTCGCCGACGCAGACCTGGGTGAGATAATTCTCCATCTCGAATTCTTCGGTCAGTTCGTCACCGGGTTTGATGCGCTTTGGCACCAGATGGCGACCGATAAAGAGGAGATACACAAATCCGATCACCAGAAGCACCAATCCGAGCTGGGTAAATTCGAACATCGTGAAGGGCCGGTCCAGAAGCCGGTCCGAGATGTCGCTTGCCAGAAGGTTGGAGGAGGTGCCGATCAGCGTGAGCATCCCACCGATCATCGAGATAAATGAGATCGGCATCAGGTAGGTCGACGGCGACGTTCCCGTCTTTTCGGTGATGTTATTGACCATGGGGATCATCATGGCCACCACCGGCGTATTGTTGATCATCCCCGCCGTCGATCCCGAAAAGCCGGTCAACAGCATAAATTGTTTGATCGGATTGCCACCGGCGATGTCGACGATCTTGTCGCCGAGCCACTGGATAAGTCCCGTCCTGCGCACGCCCTCGCTGAGCACGAACATGGCCATCACAGTGATCGTCGCCGGGTTGGCAAAGCCCGAGATCGCCTCCCGGGGGCCGACCATCGTCCAGGGTTCGAGGACCACCAGGGCGACAATCACCGCCAGC
>CAYUPT010000531.1:0-3308 GCA_964446725.1 uncultured Bradymonadales bacterium
CGCGGCCACGGCGTTCCCGAACACCTGGGACTCGACTGGGCGGGCGAGGCGGCGACGGCCTGCGAGCCGCGCCGCGAGCTCGCCGACGCCTGCCACCAGATTGTCGTCCCCGCCGACCTTCGCGTGGAGGCCACCGGCGGTCCGATCCGCATCGAGCCCGGCGAATTGCGGGCGTTAGACCCCGTCGCCGACCGACGCCTGGAGCATATCCGCGGGCTGTACCGGGCGGTCTCGGACCGGCGCTGCAACGACCAGCGACTGGGCCCGGACCACATGTCGCACAGCGGCCCCTATTTCGAATTTGTCTACTTTCCCGGCGCCAGCCGAGTCGACGACGGATAAAGTGCCTCGTTGAGGCTCTCGATCGGCGGCGACTGGCCCAACCCCACGCAGGTGACCCCGATGTGGAACCGCCCTGTTGCAGTGGCCATCGCATTATTCGTCGCACTCACCGGTTGTTTCGACGCTCAGCCAGCCGGCAACTCCGGTGAACGAGACCAGAACCGCGACGACTCCGAACAGTGCGTGCAATTGACACCGCTGTGGTCGTCGACGGCCGAACCGGCGGCGGTCTCCCTGCACTTCCAGGCTCGCCACTGCGACGACGGCACTCCCTTTGACGCCCTGAGCCTCGACCACTTTGAGATCGCCGAAGACGGCCAGACCGTCGATGCCGTCGGCCAGCTTCGCGAACTCCCGCAGTCGACAGTTCGCCCTTACGTCACGCTGTTGATCGACGGCAGTGACACCGGTTTCGACGACCTCGACGACGTCCAGGACAGCGCCCGGGCCTTCGTCGATCGCCTCCTCGTCGACGATCCGATCGCCGATATCCACATCGGCATCGACGTATTCGACGGCTCGTCGACGCCGATCACCACCTGGCAGCTTCCCGTCGACGACCGGGCCCTTCTCCACGAGCGGATCGACGCTCTGGCCCAGTGGGCGCCCGCCGACGCCGGGGAGCCCGATATTTTCGAAGCCTACGCCGCTTCCAATCAGGCGCTTCGCGCCCATCAATTCGACGTCGCCGGGCGAAACCACGGCGGCACTCTTCCCGCCGGCCACACCGTGATGATCGCCGCCGACGAGAGTGTCGACAGCGACGCCACAGATGCCTTCGGCGAATTCGCCGATGATATCAACGCCGATCGGAGCCTTCGAGCCGGCGAAGGTCCAGCCGTCCAGAGCTGGGCGGTGACCGCCGACTCCAATCGGGCCGAACAACTGGAGGTCGCGCTCGGCAGCGATCACTGGGTCCGCTCCGGTGACGGCAATGGCTTGGAGGCCGCGCTGCTCGATGTCGCCGACGGCATCGAAGCCGATCTGACGGCCAGCTACGTCATCGCATTCTGCTCGACGCTGCGGGGCGACGGCGCCGACATCGACGTCGCCGCACCCGGCTTCGACTCCAATGCCATCGAATTTACCGTCGACGCCGGCGACTTCGACGAGGGATGCAATCTCGACAGCCTCCACGCCGACTGCGCCGACCGCGAATGCGGCGGCCTGTTGTGCGGAGGCTGCGACGACGTCGCCGAAGTCTGCGACAGCCCCGACAGCGGCCAGTGTGTACTCTACTGCATCGATCAGGTCATCTGCGACGATGTCGATGTCGTCACCGACCTCGGCCACGACCACAATTGCTATCTGGCCCCGGATGTCAGGGCCTGCGACGATCAATGCGTGGCCACCGACACCGACGACGACCACTGCGGCGACTGCGGCGTCCAGTGTTCGGCGCCCACCAGCGAATGCGTCGGCGGCACCTGCCAGTGCGACGACGGCACCCTCGACTGCGACGGCGAATGCGTCGATGTCGCGAGCGACGACGACCACTGCGGAAGCTGCGGCAACACCTGTCCCGACGGCATCGACTGCGTCGACGGCCAGTGTCCCTGCGACGGCGACGCCATCGCCTGTGACGGCGAGTGCGTCGACGTCCTCGATAGCGACGACCACTGCGGCAGTTGCAGCAACGAGTGTGGCGACATGCAGCAATGCGACGGCGGCGTCTGTGCCTGCAGCGACGACCTCAGCTTATGCGACGGCACCTGTGTCGACATCTTTTCCGACGGCGACCACTGCGGCGGCTGCGGCAACGAGTGCGCCGCCGATCAGAGCTGTGACAACGCCAGTTGTGTCTGCGACACCGACGGCCAGGCCAATTGCGGCGGCGCCTGCATCGGCGTCACCGACGACGAAGACAACTGCGGCGGCTGCGACATCACATGCAGCGACCAGCAATCCTGTGACGATGGAAACTGCATCTGTGACGACGATGAGCTGCTCAATTGCGACGGCAGCTGCACCGATACCGACACCGACGACGATCACTGCGGCGGCTGCGGCGAGGCCTGTGGCGACGGCGATTTCTGCGACGGCGGCACCTGCGAACCCCTTCCGATTCTCGACGATATCGCCATCAGTGCCGGCATCGATCACAGCTGTGCCATCGACACCATTGGCACGGCGCTGTGCTGGGGACGCGACGACTACGATCAGTCGTCGGCCCTCTCGGTTCCATTGACCGCCATCGGCACCGGCGATCGCTACAACTGTGCCGTCGACCCCGACGGCGACGTCCTGTGTTGGGGGCGCAATATCTCCGGCGAATCGGTGCCGCCGGCCAACCTCACCGTCGATGCCGTCGCCGCCGGCTGGAACCACTCCTGCGGCGTCGACACCGACGGATCCCTCGACTGCTGGGGCAGTGATCAACACGGCAAAGCCTCGCCGCCCTCCGGCGATTTCGTCGACGTCGGCGTCGGCTGGAATCACTCCTGCGCGCTTGGGGACGACGACACCATCGACTGCTGGGGCGACGGCAGCAACGACAAGACCGACCCGCCCTCCGGCGATTTCGTCGCACTTTCGGTGGGCATGAACCACGCCTGCGCCATCGACACCTCTGGCGGCATCGATTGCTGGGGCGCCGACGGATCGGGCCAATCGAATGCCCCGTCGGGCAACTTCGACGATATCGCCGCCGGCGGCGCCCACAGTTGCGCCATCGACACCTCCGGCGACGTCCACTGCTGGGGCTCGGATACCAACGGACAGGGCGCATCCGGCGTCCCATCGGGAAGCCACGAGTCCATCGACGCCGGTTTTCAGCACACCTGCGCCGTCGACACCGCCGATGACATCACCTGCTGGGGCGACGACGACTACGGCCAGAGCACCTTCCCGGGCTGGTAGGCGCGAAGAGCGCGGGCCCCCTCTTTTTCGTCGACGTTTTTCGCCTCGCTAACCCGCATTATTCATGAGACGTCGTGACGAGGCAAAATCAGCATCGAGAGGCCTAA
>CAYUPT010000532.1:0-3281 GCA_964446725.1 uncultured Bradymonadales bacterium
TTTGAAGATCTCGACAATCTTCGGCCCGGCGACAAAGTCATCTCCGAGCTTCGAAAGGCCGAATTCTGGCGCGTCGTCAACCGCGTCGAGATGACCGACGACGAGATCGTCGTCTACGCCAGCGAAGCCGAATTGGACGACGTCGTCGAAATGGGCGATTTCCATCTATCGGTCCAGCCCGGCTATGCGGTCCCCGATGACTTCGACATGCTCGACCCCTATCTCAACGAGGATATCGACCACTTCCACCAGACTCTCGGTGAAGACTGCATGTGGGAAGAGGTCGAATCACTCGACGACGACGAAAGCTGGTACGTCTCTCGCCAGAGCGACTACAACTCCAAAGAATCGAGTCACCACAACTGGCTCGACGGGTTCAAATCCCAGGTCGACGAAGAGCACGAAGACGTTTTCGACGACGCCAACGACAGCTGCACCTCCGAGTTGGACTGGAATGGCAGCAGTGAGCGCTCGTCTTACGAATCGGAATTTTCGAATTATCTGAGTTCCCTGAATCCGGACCTCGATGAAGACGAGTCCCATCCCGCGCCACCGACGCCGCCGTCGGTCGTCTGCTTCGATCACTACCTGTATGACGAGCTGCACGACGCCGCCGAAGACGCCTATGACACCGCCGCCCAGGAAACTGGAGACGACAATCCCGATCCCACAACTCCTCAGTTATGCGAAGCACTCGAGACCGGTACCGGCGCCGAACAGCCCGAGGATGTCGACGGCGCCACCGACGAGATGTCCGATTGGCTGACGACCCTCTTCAAAGAACACCTCGTGCCAGATCTTCCCGAATTTGGGGCCGAGGTCAAAGACCCGGCCTGTATGGAGCAATGCCTCAACGAAATTGACATCGCCAGCTGTCAAGACGATTGTCCGGCCTTCCAGATCTGTGGTGAGCACGCCGATGAAGACAGCGATGAATTCGAAACGAGCAAGCCTTGGGGCGTCGTCGAGGGCTCTGGCTCCCATGACTACGACATCAACGCCTGCTTTACGCTCAGCGAAGTCTCGGTCTCGTATTCACCGAGCTTCGATTTTACACTCTCGCTCAAACCCTGGGATACCGAACTCGCCATCGAAATCGATGGGGAGTTCAAATTCGAGTTAGGTGCCGACCTGACGGTGACCGCCGAACTCAACTGGGATTACATCCGCGACCTGACGATTCCGATTCCCAGTCTGGCCTTCCAACTTGGTCCACTGGAGTTCGGGCTTTTCGCCTTTGCCGAATTCGGTCTGGAACTCGGTTTCGATGCCGCTGCCGCCATGCATGTGCATTACGACCGCACCTATCTCGCCGGAGCCAAAGTCGGGACCGACGGCCCCTCGGCTCCCAGTGGACGAAATGAGTACCTTCAGAAGATTGATGACAACTTCAACTTTAAAACCAGCGGCCATATCGGTGCTAACTTCAACGCCTTTGCCGGCGTCGGTGTGGGGTTGTATGGCGTCGATGCCGGCATCACAGATGAAATCAATAGCGATAATCTTGCCGAGAACTCCGTCGACCCCGGTGACATCGGCACCCGCTATTTCGGCGTCCAACCACTGCGCGGGGTCTTTAACGCCGAAGCCACCATCAGTCCACCGGCATGCCCCTACGACATCGGTATCTATCTGGCGGGGCTGATCGACTGGGATCTGGACTTCGGTCTGTTCTCTCTGGAGGACGACCGGTACCTGTACAAAGACGAACCCACGTACCTGTGGCGCCAGCAGGGTCAACTCAACGACGTCAGTCCTTTTGATTTTCTGGATACACTGTGCGGACAGATGCCGGAGACGCCGGCCTTCGACGGCGAGCAGACCGGTTGTTCCGATGACACCCAGTGTGCGGCCGGTGAGCGCTGTATCGCTGAGACCTGTGTCGAAAGCGAGGGCCTTCGGATGACGCTTAGCTGGGCATCTCCACTCGATCTCAATCTATTCGTCCAGCCACCAAATTCGGCGACCCAGCCCTACAGCGTTCCGTCCGGCAACGACGAACCGTTTACGGAGTGGAATTGCGGCGGCATTTGCGAAGGTGGAGAGACCCGTGACTACTATGTCGAAAACGCGGTTATCGAAGACCCGCAACCCGGGAACTACCGCTTCTACGTGGTCGAAAATAGTGAATTGGCCGATCAGGCGCTGACCGACCAAAACGAGGTCGACTACACCATCGATCTGGAACACGAGGGCGAGACGACCCAGGAGTTGGGCGGCACCCTCCAGCGCGACCATGACGAGATGCCGATCACCTATACCTACTGCGTGCCCAACGCCAGCGGCGATAATTGTTGACGGCCGACAGCCGGGACTTCCCGGTGGTTACTCTTCGAGCCCCACGTCCGATAATCTGACGAACTCCACGCCTCGTTGTGGAAGTTCCGGAAGCGCCTGTCTGAGCCCGTCAGTGGTCCCGCTGGCGGGCTTATTCATGTGTAATACGACCACCGAGCCCGGATTGGCATCAACGAGGGCGCGCCGAACCTCTTCGGCGGAATACGTCGCTCCCTGATCGCCGACCACATCAAACCCGGCAACGCCATGGCCGGTCATTCGAGCCACTTCGGTGCAGACCTCGTCATAATGAGCGGTTCCTGAACGGTAATACGCCGGGCGCTCGCCGATGACATCTTCGATCTTGTCGGCGTTGCCGCTGATTTCGCGATAGGCTTCCTCAATGCTGCCCGTGCCCTCGATTTCAAGAAAGGACTCTCCGGTCACAGAACAGGGAAGATGGCGAAGACCGTGATTCGCAATTTCAAATAGCGGATCGTCGGCCAACTCCTGAAGTGTTTGGTGTCGGCCGTCGGCGAAATGACCGGAGACAAATAATGTGGCGTCAATATCGTGTTCTCTCAACAATTCGATAAGTTCCGCATCATAGCCCCGGTCACAGGCGTCGAAGGTCAATGCCATTTTGTCGGCATCGGTATCGAGTCGTGACTGGACGCCATCGACTCGCTCCCCCCACTGTTCGGGCCGTTGATCCTGAAGAGATTGAGTGATTTCCGGAAGGTCCAACACCGGAAGGTCTACCCGGGATCTTTCGTTGTGTTCGGCGATATCCTCTGCAACGCCAGTAGCCGTTTGCGCAACCTGAGCGGCTCGAAGACCCGGATAATTATCGCTCTCAACAACTGTGTCATCGGCGCCGGTGACGTCGAGTTCATCGAGGCCTGCCCAGTTTCGCTCATCGCTCGCTGGTTCCGAACAGGTGGACTGCCCAACGGCGATCAACATCGCGATCGCGACGGCTCCCGCGGCTACCAATGCAACAA